>NZ_JAIUHI010000013.1:0-215276 GCF_020165035.1 Mesorhizobium sp. CA6
GGCGAAGCCGAGACGGAGAGGGGAGCGCCCTACGAAGGCCCCCTCTCCGTCCGCTTCGCGGACACCTCTCCCCCGCTTTGCGGGGGCGAGGAACCCAAGTCTTCAATCCGGCCCGAATCCTGGTGACGTCGGGCTGCCGTCGTCAAGCTTCGACAGCCATTCCACCAGCGTCGGCCTATATCGTGTCAAGCCCTTATAGGTGGCGAGCTCTTCCGGCAGGTCGCGGATGACGCGGTGCAGGCGGCGCGCCCATTTCGGCTGCGTGACCAGCTCGTCCATCTTGATCAGATAGCAACGGATCGGGAAGACGATGGCGTTGGAACGCGGCAGCCGCCAGAAGCTTTGCAGCTCGACGCGCAGATGCACCTTCTGGCCGACATTTTCGGGCGTGACCGTGGCGCGGTCCGGGCCCCATTTGTGATAGTTTTCGGGGCTGGTGTCGAGGCGCGGGTTGATGGTCATCGTCCAGTTGAGACGCCTTGCCGGCTTGCCCTGCTGGATGTTGGTGAGGAACTTCAGCGCGCGCGTGAAAATGCCCTTCTCATGCGCCAGCGGTACCGGCGCGTGCCATTCGAAGAAGTTCATGCCGATGTCGAAGTCGAGCGACCAGTCGGCCTGAGTGGTGACCATGCCGGCATCCATCCACAGATTGCCGTCGCGCTGGTCGAGGATACAGAAATCGCCCTGGCTCTGGCGGGTGATGTATTCCATCGGCCCGTAAGGCAGCGTCGAGGTGTCGCCGAAGGTGAAGGTGTCACCGATACCGAGCGGCCGGTTGATCCAGCGCCAGCGATCGCCGTTTCGCTCCAGTGTGAAATGCTCGGGATAGCCGAGCGCCTGCTGCTCCATCAGAAGCTCGAGCAGGTCCCAGCCGGCCAAAGTCATGTGCGGCAGCGACTGGCAGCGCAGCGGATCCTCGGCCAGAACAAGCGCGCGGTCTTGCATCTCGGCGACATAGTGCTCGTCGACGTCGATCAGGTTCTCGAGCACGCTGCCCTTGGGCCCGACGACATGCGGCTCGATATTGACCGCATACATGTAGGCATCTTCGTTGAACGGGAAGGGAAAGCGCCTGATGTGCTCCGGGCTGTTCTTAAAGGTGTAGTCGTCGCGAAACGTTTCCTTGCGAAAGGTGATGCCCATTGACGCCTCCTATCTTTCCAGGACCAGCGACTTGCCCTCGAAACGCGAGACGCAAGGCATGATCTTGCGGCCGGAACGGTGGTCTTCCTCGCTCAGCCAGTGATCGTTGTGGATGAACTTGCCGTCGTAGGAGATCACATTGGTCTCGCACTGGCCGCAAACGCCGCCGCGGCAGAGATAAGGCGGGTCGACGCCGGCGGCTTCGATCGCCTCGAGCAGGCTCTGCTGCTCGCCGACGCGAATCGTCTTGCCGCTGACTGCCAAGGTCACGTCGAACGGCGCGCCAGGCTGCGGGGCCGCGAAATGCTCGAAATGCACGGTCTCCGGCGGCCATCCGAGGCTAGCCGCGCGATCGCGCACCCAGTTGATCATGCCCGCCGGCCCGCAGACATAGAGGTGTGTGCCGAGCGGCTGCGAGGACAAGAGCCGCTCGAGGTCGATGCGCTCCTCGCGGTCGTCGTGATAGAGCCTGACCCGGTTGCCATAGCGCTGCTGCAGCACATCGGCATAGGTGCCGAGCGAGGCGGTGCGGCAGGTGTAATGCAATTCGAAATTGCCGCCGGCGCCTGCCAGCTGCGATGTCTGCGCCATGAAAGGCGTGATGCCGATGCCGCCGGCCAGCATCAGGTGCTTCTTCGCCCGGAGATCCAGCGAGAACAGATTGACCGGATAGCTGATCACCATCTCCAGCCCGGGCTTGACCTGCCGGTGCATGAACAGCGAGCCGCCGCGGCCGGCATCGTCTCGGCGCACCGAGATCGTGTATTCGCGCGTGTCGAGCGGCGAGCCCATCAGCGAATAGGGATTGAGCCTGGTGCGGTCGCCGTCGCGCATCTCGACCACGACATGGGCGCCGCCGGAAAAGGTCGGCAGCAGCTCGCCGTCGCGACGGCGGAAATGGAAACGGGTCACGAGATCGTTGACGGGAACGACGTCGCTGACAACGACGTCGAGCTTGGTGGTGCCGGTGCTCATGGAAAGGCCTCCTCGATCGGAGGAATCTCGGAGCGATCCTCGGCATTGATGCACACGCCCTGGAAGGCCGCGAGGCGCCGCGAATAGTGATCGCGCACCAGAAGCAGCAGGCCGCAATGCGAGCAGGTAGCCGGCTGCGTCGTTACATTCTCGGTGATGCCCTTGCAGTGCACGCATTGCATGCGCCGCGCCAGCGAGCCGCGATGCTCGGTCGCAATGGAGGTATGGTCGATGCCGACTTCAAGCGCTACTTGCATTGCCTGGCCGATCAGGCCTTCGGTGCCGGCAAGATAAAGGCGCAGGCCCATATGGGCGTTGGTCAGCGTCTGCTTGAGCCGCGGCAGCAGGCTGGCGAAGGAAGGCGCAATATGGAGTTGCGCGGGCTTCAGTGCTTCGAGAGCTGCCACATGCTTGCCCTCAGGCCCCGGAATAAAGACGATTTCCGCGCCGTCGAAAAAGCCGGGCGGCGCCTTGTTGGCCATGTTGGTTATCGCGAGCGCGCCTTCCGCGTCAGCGATGAAGAGATGGTGCTTGCCGGGCTGCGGCGACAGCGTTCCGTAAACGGGCCGGCTGATGATCGTCTTGGCTGCCATTCTTTCCTTCGTGCCCCGAAAGCCCTCCCGCTGATGATGCCTCAACCTTTTGCCGTGCGCTTGGTCTTTTTGGGATCGTCGAACGGCAAGGGCTGCGCCGTTGCTTTGATCGAGCCGCTCCTGTTGCGAATCTCGAGCTTGGTGTCCTTGACGGCGCAATCGACGTCGAGGCGCGCGATGCCCATCGATTTCTCGACCAGCGGCGAATACATGGCGCAGGTCACCACGCCGACTTGCCTGCCGTCGCGATAGACGGGCGCGCCCTCGTCCGCCGGTTCCTTGCCGTCGAGCAGCACGCCGTAGATCTTGAAGCGCTCCTTGCCCTTCAGCCGATAATGCTCCTCGGCGCCGCGGAAGCCGGTCTTGCCGGGGCTGACGGTGAAGTCGAGGCCGAGCTCCCACAGCGTGTCGCCGGGGCCTTCGTTCTCGAACGGATACTTTTGGGAATTGTCGTAAGGGTAGAAGAGCAGATAGCTCTCGACGCGCAGCATGTCGAGCGTGGTGAAGCGGCAGGGAATGATCCCGGCGCTCTTGCCCTCCTCGAGGATCCTGTCCCAGATCGTACCGGCATCCTGGCCGCGGCAGAAGATCTCGTAGCCGCGCTCGCCGGTGTAGCCGGTGCGCGAGATCATCACCGGAAAGCCGAAGAGCTGCGTCTGCATGTGATGGAAGTAATTGAGATCGCGGATGCCGGGCACATGCTTGGCCAGATAGTCAACCGCGGTCGGGCCTTGCAGCGACAGGTCGTGCAGATTGTCATCGAAGCGCAGCGAGACATCGCGGCCCATGGCCGCCCGCTGCAGCTCCTCATGGCCGGTGCCGGAGCCGTGCACGACCATCCACGAGTTCGGGCTGATGCGGTAGAGGATGCAGTCGTCGGTGAATTTGCCGGCCTCGTTCAGCATGCAGGCATAGGCCGACTTGCCGGGATAGATCTTTTCGACGTCGCGCGTCGTGGCGAGGTCGATAAGATGCGAGGCGTGCGGCCCGGTGATATGAACCTTCTTCAGACCGGAGACGTCCATGAGCCCGGCCTTGGTGCGGATCGCGACATATTCCTCGTCGGCGTCCTTGTCGTAGGTCCAGGCGGTGCCCATGCCGCTCCAGTCCTCGAGTTTCGAGCCGAGCGCGCGATGGCGATCCGCCAGGGTCGAGAATCTCCAGGATGCCGTCATCCGATCGTCCTCCGTGCGATTTAAGTCGTTGCTGTTCCCTGCTCCTGCTTGGTGGCGGAGCTTGGCCGAATATTGACCGCAAACGGCGAAGCCCTGCAATCCCCTTGAAGCAAATAATTTCATTGTCAGGCAAATTTGTTGCCCGGTGACAAACGGTTTACGATGCGTAAATCCGGCTTGACAATTTCGGGAATCGAGCGGAATTTATGAAAAAAATTTCACTCTGTTGAAAGAGTGGACGCCCGGTCTGTTGTGTGGCCGGACGTCGCCAGAAGGGGAAAACCGATGTCCGACATGCAGCAGCGCATCGAAGCGCTGTACCGTTCCGACGTGCGTGGGTCCGTGCTCCTGATCGTATGCCTGTGGGCAACGATCCTCTTCGTCCTCCTGATGACGTGGCCATACATTCCGCATAGCGGCATCAAGCTCGTGGTGGCGGTTGCAGCCGCCGCGGTGCTGATCTTCAACACCGCCGCGATCCTCGCCATGCTCAACCACTACAAGGAAGACAAGGACTTCATCTACGGGCTCGACATCAAGAACGCCGACGCCGCCCGCAACCGCCAATCGTGAAGGGAGAAACCATGGCTCGCTACACCCCGCCGGAGCAGAGCAAGGCCGGACAGATCCTCGACATCGCGGTCGTGGTGGTCGCAATCTTCGTGGCGCTCTGGCTGCCGCTGAAACTCGGCTTTGCCGGGGCGGCGAAGTCGATCGACCCGCTCGATGCCAAGACCTGGGACGCGCTCGGCCAGAACGCGACCATGGCCTCGATCTGGGAGAAGCTGGGCTACACGCCGGAGACGGCGCACGACATCATCCAGAACCGCTTCCACTACATCATCGACTGGCCGACGCTGATCATCATGGCGATTGTGCTGATCGCGTATTTCGTCTTCCTGTTCCGCGCCTCCGATAAGGAATATCGCGAGGTCATCAACGAGAAGTTCGACGACAAATAGACTTCGACGACAAATAGACTTCGACGACAAAGAGACTTTCGACGACAAAGAGACCGGGGAAGACATCATGTGGATGGGACTGTCTTACGTTTGCTGGGGCATCTCGGTCGTGCTTGCGGCTTGGATGCTCTACGACTGGTTCAAGGTCGATACGACCTATTCCGAGGAGACTTTGACGTCTTCCCGTGAAGGCGAGCTTGAAGCCGTTTCCGAAAAACACCGGATCTGAGTGGGGACTGACATGACGGCTGCGGTTGAAACGGCACAAACGACGACAATCCACGGCGACAGGGTCTCGCTGCTTCGGGTGCTCGGCCCGGCGCATGTGTGGGCGCTCGGCGTCGGCATCGTGCTGGTCGGCGAGTTCACCGGCTGGAATTTCTCCGCCGACAAGGGCGGCGCGCTCGCCGCGCTGATTGTCTGCTGGGTCGTTGGACTGCTCTACACTTCGGTCGCCATGATCGATTCGGAGGTGACGTCCACCGTCGCCGCCGCCGGCGGCCAATATGCGCAAGCCAAGCATATCGTCGGGCCGCTGATGGCCTTCAACGTCGCGCTGTTCCTGGTGTTCGCCTACACCATGCTGGAAGTATCGGACGCGATCCTGCTCGGCGATACCATCGTCGCCAAGGCCGGCGTCGAGGGGCTGACGCACAATTCCTTCATCGCCGCCACCATCGTCGTGCTCGCCTGGCTCAACTATCGCGGCGTGCTGATGACACTGAACGTCAACTTCGTCATCACCGCGATCGCCTATGTCTCGATCGTCATCCTGTTCTTCTCCGTTAGCCCGTGGACGCAAGGCGCGGTGCTGAAGCTCAACGAGCTGGTCACCCCCGCCAATGCACTGCCCTATGGCTGGATCGGCGTCATTGCCGCCTTCCAGTTCGGCATCTGGTATTATCTCGGCATCGAGGGCACGACCCAGGCGGCCGAGGAAGTGCGTTCGCCGGCGCGCTCGCTGCCTTACGGCACCATGGCCGGCATGATCACGCTTTTGATCGCCGCGGCGATGACCTGGTATGTCTGCGCCTCGCTGATGCCCTGGGAATATCTCGGCATCACCTACTATCCGCTGTGGGACGCCGGCAAACTGACGGGCAGCCCGCTGCTGGAAAACCTGCTCTTCATCGCGACGCTGCTGGCCGCGCTCGCGTCGGCCAATGGCTGCATCAACGACGCGGCGCGCGCCTGGTTCTCGCTCGGCCGCGACCGCTACCTGCCGAGCTGGTTCTCGGCAGTGCATCCGAAGTATCGCACGCCCTATCGCTCGATCCTGTTCCTGCTGCCGATCGCGCTGGCCTTCGCCTTCATCGCCGATCTCAACCAGGCGATCACCTTCTCGATCCTGTCGGGCGTGTTGCAATACACCTTCATGAGCATCAACATCATGATGTTCCGCAAGAAGTGGCCGCTGGGTTCGATCCGCCGCGGCTACACGCACCCCTTCCACCCGCTGCCGGCGATCGTGCTCTTCTGCCTGTGCATGGTGACTTTCTTCGCCATCTTCCTCGGCTTCGGCTCGCAGCTGATCGCGATGACCGTCTTCTATTTCCTGATCTCGCTGTGGTTCCACTTCTACCGCTACAAGTTCGTGCGGCGCGGCGACCAGTTCTCCATGCCGTGGCCGAAGCCGCAGGGTTATTGAGTGGAGTAAGGGCCCGCCGTTCGATGGCGGGCCGTGGCGTATCGAAATGTCCGAGCTGACGTCAGTATTGCTTACCGGGGCGATCGCACTGGGCGTCGCCGCTCATATTGTCTGGCTGGCGCGCGCCAGCCGCAACAGGGCGAAGGCGGCCTTTGCCGCCGATATGGCGAGCATCCACAGCGTCGTTGCGGATGCCGCCGACATTTCCGACGGCACGGCCGGCGTCGTCACCTGGGCCGGTTCCTGGAACGGCCAGCGCGTCCAGGTGCGGACCATCGTCGACACGCTGGCGACGCGAAAGCTGCCGACGCGCTGGCTCAGCGTTTCGATCACCGAGCCGGTTGCGGTGCCGGGCACGTTCGACATGATGATGCGGCCGAATTCGGCGACGACATTCTCCAATTTCGACCATCTGCCGCACACGCTGCCGAAGGTGCTCGGCCTTGCCGCCGACGCGGTGCTCAGGACGGACCGCAGAGGCGTCGCCTTCCCGCAGGATCTGATCGCCGCGCATACAGACATCTTTGCCGAAAGCCGCGCCAAGGAATTGCTGATAACGCCGAAGGGCGTGCGCATCGTCTGGCTGCTGGCCGAGGCCGAGCGCGCTCGCTACGGTGTGTTCCGGCAGGCGGCGTTCGGCGATGCCGGGATCGATCCGGCCTTGATCGAACGGCTGCTCGAGGCAGCCTCGACGCTTCGCCAAGCCATTAACCGGCGCGAAAGACGGGCCGCATGAGCGACGAAACCGCCACCCCTGCTTCCGCGAATCCCTATCTCGTGCTCGGGGCCGCGATAATCTTGCCGGCAAGCGGCCATGTCATACTCGGCGTGCCGGCGCGCGGGCTGCAATTCCTGTTCTTCATGGTGATCCTTGGCTGGATAACCACCAAGCTGGCGCCGGTCGACGCCGGCTTCATCGGCCGCCATGCCGGGGGTTTCCTGATCTATGCCCTCTCGATCCTCGACGCCTATAGGATCGCGCGCATCCGCCATGCGATCTGGGTTCACAATGCGCGTCCGGGCGGCGATAGTGCCGAGGGCAATGCCCCGTCCAATATGTAATCACAGGAAAATTTTTTTCATACCAATTGAATTCGGCTTACTCATTGGGTACATCATCTGAGAGCCAAAAACGTTGGAGGCTGGCATGTGCGGAATCGTCGGACTTTTCTTGAAGGACAAGGCGCTGGAGCCGAAGCTCGGCGCCATGCTGTCGGAGATGCTGGTGTCGCTCAGCGACCGCGGACCGGACAGTGCCGGCATCGCCATCTATGGCGCAGCCACCGGCAATGAAGCCAAGATCACCGTGCAGTCGCCGAAGCCCGATCGCGATTTCCGCGGCCTCGACGCCGAGCTCGCCAAGGCGATCAGCGCGCCGGTCAGCGTCGCGGTCAAGTCCACGCATGCGGTGATCCGGACCACGCCGGACAAGGTCGACGCCGCGCGCGAGGCGCTGCAGACGCTCCGGCCCGACATCCGCATCATGGGCGCCGGCGAAGCAGTCGAGATCTACAAGGAAGTCGGCCTGCCCGAAGCGGTCGTCGACCGTTTCGACGTGCGCGCGATGACCGGCACGCACGGTATCGGCCACACCCGCATGGCAACGGAATCGGCGGTGACGACGATGGGCGCGCATCCTTTCTCGACCGGCGCCGACCAGTGCCTGGTGCACAATGGCTCGCTCTCCAACCACAACAATGTACGCCGCGAGCTGATTCGCGACGGCATGACCTTCGAGACCGAGAACGACACCGAGGTGGCGGCTGCCTATCTGTCCAACCGGATGGCGCATGGCAAGAATCTCGGCGAGGCGCTGGAAGGCACGCTCTCTGACCTCGACGGCTTCTTCACCTTCGTCGTCGGCACCAAGAATGGCTTCGGTGTGGTGCGCGATCCGATCGCCTGCAAGCCGGCCGTGATGGCCGAGACCGACCAGTATGTCGCCTTCGGCTCCGAATATCGTGCGCTGACCAAGCTTCCCGGCATCGACAATGCGCGGGTCTGGGAGCCCGAGCCCGCAACCGTTTATTTCTGGGAGCATTGAGCTGATGCCGGCAACCCCAATGTCGAAGGCCGAGCGCGAGCCAGGCCATGCCCACAGTCAGGCATCACGCGTCTTTGACCTGTCCGTGCATTCGCTGCGCGAGTTGAACCAGGCGCTGCACCAGCTCACGCCCGGCTCGAACGAGACCGCCTGGGAAGTGCTCAACCCGAAGGGCAGCCATTCGGTGGCGGTCGGCGTCGATCAGCCCGTCAGCATCGATGTGCGCGGCAGCGTCGGCTATTACTGCGCCGGCATGAATGATGGCGCGGCGATCACCGTGCATGGCTCGGCCGGCCCCGGTGTCGGCGAGAACATGATGTCCGGCTCGATCGTCATCAAGGGCGATGCCAGCCAGTATGCCGGCGCCACCGGCCGCGGCGGCCTGCTGGTCATCGAAGGCAATGCCTCGTCGCGCTGCGGCATTTCGATGAAAGGCATCGACATCGTCGTGCACGGCAATATCGGCCACATGTCGGCCTTCATGGCGCAGTCCGGCAACCTCGTGGTGCTGGGCGACGCCGGCGACGCGCTGGGCGATTCCATCTACGAGGCGCGGCTCTTCGTGCGCGGCAAGGTGGAGAGCCTCGGCGCCGACTGCATCGCCAAGGAGATGCGGCCCGAGCATATCGAATTGCTGCAGGCCCTGCTCGACAAGGCCGGCGTGACCGGCGTCAAGGCCTCGGAGTTCAAGCGCTACGGCTCGGCCCGCAAACTCTACAATTTCAACATCGATAACGCCGACGCGTATTGAGGCAAGATGACCTACCGCAACCCGCCGACGACGCCGCGCAAATCCGCGACCTTCGACGATTACACGCTTTCCGAAATCCGCCGCGCGGCCGCGACCGGCATCTATGACATCCGCGGCGCCGGCGCCAAGCGCAAGCTGCCGCATTTCGACGACCTGCTGTTCCTCGGCGCCTCGATCTCGCGCTATCCGCTCGAAGGCTATCGCGAGCGCTGCGACACCTCGGTAGTGCTCGGCTCGCGCCACGCCAGGAAGCCGATCGAGCTTAAGATCCCGATCACCATTGCCGGCATGAGCTTTGGCTCGCTGTCCGGGCCGGCTAAGGAAGCCTTGGGGCGCGGCGCCACGCTTTCCGGCACCTCGACCACCACCGGTGACGGCGGCATGACCGAGGAAGAACGCGGGCATTCCAAGACGCTGGTCTATCAGTACCTGCCCTCGCGCTACGGCATGAACCCGCGCGACCTGCGCCGCGCCGACGCCATCGAAGTGGTCGTCGGCCAGGGCGCCAAGCCGGGCGGCGGCGGCATGCTGCTCGGACAGAAGATCTCCGACCGCGTCGCCGAGATGCGCACGCTGCCCAAGGGCATCGACCAGCGCTCGGCTTCGCGCCACCCCGACTGGACCGGACCGGACGATCTCGAGATCAAGATCCTCGAGCTGCGCGAGATCACCGACTGGGAAAAGCCGATCTACGTCAAGGTCGGCGGGGCGCGGCCCTATTACGACACCGCGCTCGCGGTGAAGGCCGGCGCCGATGTCGTCGTGGTCGACGGCATGCAGGGCGGCACCGCTGCCACCCAGGAAGTGTTCATCGAGAATGTCGGCCAGCCGACGCTTGCCTGCATCCGGCCGGCGGTGCAGGCGCTGCAGGACCTCGGCATGCATCGCAAGGTGCAGCTCATCGTCTCGGGCGGCATCCGCAACGGCGCCGATGTCGCCAAGGCGCTGGCGCTGGGCGTCGACGCCGTCTCGATCGGCACGGCGGCGCTGGTCGCGCTAGGCGACAACGATCCACGCTGGGAGGCGGACTACAACGCGCTCGGCACCACGGCCGGCGCCTATGACGACTGGCACGAAGGGCGCGACCCGGCGGGCATCACCACGCAGGATCCCGAATTGATGAAGCGGGTCGACCCGATCGCGGCCGGGCGACGGCTGGCGAACTACCTCAAGGTGATGACGCTCGAAGCGCAGACCATCGCACGCGCCTGCGGCAAGAACAGCCTGCACAATCTCGAGCCCGAGGATCTCGTAGCGCTCTCGATCGAAGCTGCCGCCATGGCCGGCGTGCCTTTGGCCGGCACCAGCTGGATACCTGGGAAGAACGGCTTCTAGGACAAACTTCCAAGACACATAAGCGAGGAACTACATAATGGGGAACGATCTCGCCGCATTCGCCAAGGAGAACGGCGTCAAATATTTCATGATCTCCTACACCGACCTGTTCAGCGGGCAGCGTGCCAAGCTGGTGCCGGCGCAGGCGATCGCCGACATGCAGAAGGACGGTGCAGGATTTGCCGGCTTCGCCACATGGCTCGACCTGACGCCGGCGCATCCCGACATGCTGGCCGTGCCGGATCCGGCTTCGGTCATCCAGCTGCCGTGGAAGAAGGACGTCGCCTGGGTAGCCGCCAACTGCATCATGGACGACAAGGAGGTGAACCAGGCGCCGCGCAACACGCTGAAGCGGCTGATCGACGAAGCCGCCCGCGACGGGATGCATGTCAAGACCGGCGTCGAGGCCGAGTTCTTCCTGATCTCGCCTGATGGCAAGGCGATCTCCGACGAATACGATACAGCCTCGAAGCCCTGCTACGACCAGCAGGCCGTGATGCGGCGCTACGACGTCATCGCCGAGATCTGCGACCACATGCTGGCGTTGGGCTGGGGCCCGTACCAGAACGACCATGAGGACGCCAACGGCCAGTTCGAGATGAACTGGACCTTCGATCACGCGCTGGCGACCGCCGACAAGCACTCCTTCTTCAAGTTCATGGTCAAGTCGATCGCCGAAAAGCATGGCCTGCGCGCGACGTTCATGCCCAAGCCCTTCCAGGGCCTGACCGGCAATGGCTGCCATGCGCACATCTCGGTGTGGGACGAGACCGGCAAGACCAATGTCTTTGCCGACAATTCGCAAGAGCTCGGCCTGTCCGCCAAGGGCAGGAACTTCCTCGGCGGCATCATGAAGCATGCCTCGGCGCTTGCCGCGATCACCAATCCGACCGTCAATTCCTACAAGCGCATCAACGCGCCGCGCACCATTTCGGGCGCGACCTGGGCACCGAACGCGGTGACCTGGACCGGCAACAACCGCACGCATATGGTGCGCGTACCGGGACCCGGCCGCTTCGAATTGCGCCTGCCGGACGGCGCCGCCAATCCCTATCTGCTGCAAGCGGTCATCATCGCCGCCGGCCTCGACGGCATCCGCTCGAAGGCCGATCCCGGCAAGCGCTACGACATCGACATGTACCAGCTCGGCCACACGGTGACGGATGCGCCGAAACTGCCGCTCAACCTGCTCGACGCGCTGCGCGAGTTCGATAGGGACAAATCGCTCAAGGCGGCGCTGGGTGAGGAATTCTCGTCGGCATATCTAAAGCTGAAGCAGCAGGAATGGAATTCCTATGCTTCCCACTTCACGCAGTGGGAGCGCGACCACACGCTGGATATCTGACCGTCCCGTAGTGGAGCATGATGTCGTCCGAAAACCGCTTCACACTTTTCGGCATCATGCTCTAGCGGTGCGAGCGACCTCGGAATGAACTGATGAAATATTCGATCTTCTCGCTCGCCCGCGCCGCCCTCTCCGGCCACAAGAACTGGCAGCCGACCTGGCGCGATGCTGCGCCCAAGGACCGCTATGACGTGATCATCATCGGCGGCGGCGGCCACGGGCTCGCCACCGCCTGGTTTCTCGCCAGCGAGTTCGGTATCCGCAATGTCGCGGTGCTGGAAAAAGGGTGGATCGGCTCCGGCAATGCCGGCCGCAACACCACCATCATCCGCTCCAATTACGGCCTTCCCGGCAACACCGGCTTCTACGAATTGTCGATGAAGCTGTGGGAGCGGATGGAGCAGGACCTCAACTATAACGCGATGGTCAGCCAGCGCGGCGTGCTCAACCTCTATCACTCCGACGCGCAGCGCGATGCTTTCGCCCGGCGCGGCAACACCATGCGCATCAACGGCATCGATGCGGAACTGCTCGACCAGGCGGCGCTGCGCAAAATGCTGCCGTTCCTGAATTTCGACAATGCGCGTTTCCCCGTGCAAGGCGGACTGCTGCAACGCCGCGGTGGAACCGCACGACACGACGCCGTGGTCTGGGGCTACGCGCATGCGGCGAGCGAACTCGGCGTCGACATCATCCAGAATTGCGAGGTTACCGGCTTCACGCGCGACGCCAACGGCAAGGTGACCGGCGTCGAGACATCGCGCGGCAAGATCGGCGCCGGCAAGGTCGGCATGGCAGTGGCCGGCTCCTCGTCACGGGTCGCGGCTATGGCAGGTCTTCGCCTGCCGATCGAAAGCCATGTGCTGCAGGCCTTCGTCTCCGAAGCGATCAAGCCGCTGATCCCCGGGGTCATGACCTTCGGCGCCGGACACTTCTATGTCAGCCAGTCGGACAAGGGCGGGCTGGTCTTCGGCGGCGATATCGACGGCTACAATTCCTATGCCCAGCGCGGCAATCTGCCGGTCGTGGAGGATGTCTGCGAGGGCGGTATGGCGCTGATCCCGATGATCGGCCGCGTGCGGCTTTTGCGCCAGTGGGGGGGCATCATGGACATGTCGATGGACGGCTCGCCGATCATCGACAAGAGCCCGGTCGACGGCCTCTACATCAATGCCGGCTGGTGCTATGGCGGCTTCAAGGCGACGCCCGGCTCCGGTTTCGTCTTCGCCCATCTCATCGCCCGCGATCAATCGCACAAGGAAGCCGCGCTTTTCCGCCTCGACCGTTTCCAGCGCGGCGCCATGATCGACGAGAAGGGCCAGGGCGCCCAACCGAACCTGCATTAGGGATAGAGCATGATGTTATCCAAAAACCGCTTCACACTTTTTGGCATCATGCATTGAAGACCCAGCCATGCGCATAGTCTGTCCCTTCTGCGGCGAACGCGAACTCGGCGAGTTCACCTATCTCGGCGACGCCAAGCCACAACGGCCGGCGGCCGATGCCGGCGAGGACGCGGTCTACGATTACGTCTATCTGCGCGACAACATTGCCGGCCCGATGAGCGAGCACTGGTACCATGGCGGCGGCTGCCGGGCCTGGCTGAAGGTCACCCGCAACACGCTGACGCATGAGATTTCGGCCGTCGAGCCGGCGGCGGGCGCAGGCGCCGCCAAGGTTGGTGTGTGATGCGCGGCGATCAGGCAAACCGGCTGAACAATGGCGGTCTCATCGACCGCTCGACCGCGCTCAACTTCCGCTTCGACGGCAAGACCCTCTTCGGCTTCAAGGGCGATACGCTGGCTTCCGCGCTGGTCGCCAATGGCGTCAAGCTCGTCGGCCGCTCGTTCAAATATCATCGCCCGCGCGGCATCCTGACGGCTGGCTCGGAAGAGCCGAACGCGCTGGTCGAATTGCGCAGCGGCGCAAGGCGCGAGCCGAACACCAAGGCGACGACCGCCGAGCTCTATGAAGGGCTCGAAGCCGCCAGCCAAAACCGCTGGCCGTCGCTCAATTTCGACGTGATGTCGGTCAACCAGCTGTTCGCGCCGATCTTCGTCGCCGGCTTCTACTACAAGACCTTCATGTGGCCGGCGAAGTTCTGGGAAGCGATCTACGAGCCGGCAATTCGGCGCGCCGCGGGCCTTGGCCGCGCTGCCCAGGTTTCCGATCCCGACCATTATGACAAGGCCTGGGCGCATTGCGATGTGGTGATCGCGGGTTCCGGCCCGGCGGGTCTGGCGGCGGCTCTTGCCGCCGCGCGCTGCGGCGCGCGCGTCATCCTGTGCGAGGAGGATTTCGTCCTCGGCGGGCGCCTGCTCGCCGACGGCGGCATGATCGACGGATTGCCGGCCGCCGAATGGGTTGCGCGCGCGGTTGCCGAGCTAACGGCGATGCCGGATGTGCGCATCATGACGCGCACGACTTTGTTCGGCGTCTATGACGGCGGCACCTATGGCGCGATCGAGCATGTCAACGACCACCTGCCGGTGCCGCCCGAGCATCAGGTGCGCCAGCGGCTATGGCGGATCGTGGCCAAGCGCTGCGTCGTCGCGGCCGGCGCAATCGAACGCCCGATCGTCTTTGCCGGCAACGACACGCCGGGCGTGATGATGGCGTCGGCCATGCGCAGCTACATCAACCGCTACGCGGCCACGCCGGCGAGACGCATCGCGCTGTTCACCAACAATGAGGATGGCTGGCGCACAGCGGAAACGGCAATCGCGTCGGGTCTTCAAGTGGCCGCCGTGATCGACGCGCGGCCGGACATTTCGCCGGCCCACCGCTCGCTGGCCAGCAAAGGCGGCTTTCCGGTACTGCACGGCGCTGTCGCCGGCGTCGACGGCGGCAAGGGTGGCGTGCGCAAGATTTCCGTCTCGCTGGCCGGCGGCGCGCGCGCCGAGGTCGAGGCGGACGGGCTCGCCGTCTCTGGCGGCTGGAACCCCGCGGTCGGCCTCACCTCCTACCATCGCGGCAGGCCGAAATGGCGCGACGACATCGCAGCCTTCGTGCCGGATCGCGCACCGCCCGGCATGCTCGCGGCAGGCGCAGCCAACGGCGCGTTCGGACTTGGCGCCTGTCTGCGCGAAGGGTTTGAAGCCGGTGCTGCCGCAGCACGCGACGCCGGCCGCAGCGGCAATATCGGATCGATGCCGGTCGCCGACGACGAGGCCTTTTCGATCACTCCGCTCTGGCATGTCGCCGGCAAGGGCAAGGCCTTCGTCGACCAGCAGCACGACGTCACCGCTTCCGATGTCGAGCTGGCGCAGCGCGAGGGTTTTCAATCAGTCGAGCATCTGAAGCGCTACACGACGCTCGGCATGGCAACCGACCAGGGCAAGACCTCGAATGTCGCCGGCCTCGCCATCATGGCGGCGGTCAGCGGCAAGTTGATCCCGGAGACGGGCACGACGATCTACCGGCCGCCTTACGTGCCGGTCGCCATCGGCGCCTTCGCCGGCCATCACCGCGACGAGAATTTCCATGCGACGCGGCTGACGCCCTCGCATCACTGGGCGGCCGAACAGGGCGCCGTCTTTGTCGACACCGGGCTGTGGAAGCGCGCGCAATGGTATCCGCGCGCGGGCGAGAAGGACTGGCTGGAATCGGTCACCCGCGAGGTCAAGGCGGTGCGCAGCGGCGTCGGCTTCTGCGACGTCTCGACGCTCGGCAAGATCGACGTGCACGGGCCCGACGCGGGCGCCTTCCTCGACCGCGTCTACATCAACGCCTTCTCCAGCCTCGCCGTCGGCAAGGCGCGCTACGGGCTGATGCTGCGCGAGGACGGCATCGTCTATGACGACGGCACGACCTCGCGGCTGGCCGAGGATCATTACTTCCTCACCACCACGACGGCCAAAGCTGGACTGGTGATGCAGCACCTGGAATTCTGCCGCCAGGTTCTGTTCCCCGAGCTCGACGTGCAGCTGACCTCGGTCTCCGACCAATGGGCGCAGTTCTCGATCGCCGGACCTAAGACCCGCGATCTGCTGAAAGAGATCGTCGATCCGGCCGAGGACCTGTCGAATGAAGGTTTCCCGTTCATGGGCGCGCGCGAGGTCAGGCTGCGCGGCGGCCTGAAGGCAAGGCTGTTCCGCATCTCCTTCTCCGGCGAGATGGCGTTCGAGATTTCGGTGCCGGCGCGCTACGGCGAAGCGCTGGTGCGCAATCTGATGGTTGCCGGCGAGCCGTTCGGCGTCACGCCTTACGGCACCGAGGCGCTCGGCGTGATGCGCATCGAAAAAGGCCATGTCGCCGGGCCGGAGCTCAATGGCACCACCACGGCGGGCGATCTCGGCCTCGGCAAGATGATGTCGACCAAGAAGGATTTCATCGGCCGCGTCATGGCCGGCCGCGAGGCGCTCGTCGCGCCGAACCGGCAGGTGGTCGTCGGCATCAAGCCGACCGACAAGGCGCGCCGCCTGCGTTCCGGCGCGCACATCATTCCAAAGGGCGAGACCCCCGGCCCCGGCAACGACCAGGGCTATGTCACCTCGGTCTGTTTCTCGCCGGTGCTCGACCAGTGGATCGGTCTCGGCCTGGTCGAGCACGGCCGCGAACGCATCGGCGAGATCGTGCGGGCGCATGATCCGCTGCGCGGCGAGGACTACGATGTCGAGCTCTGCAATTCCGTCTTCTACGATCCGGATGGAGGGCGCCAGCGTGGCTGAGTTTTCCTGGGACGTCCGCAGCCCGCTCGACCGCGCGCTGATTGCCGGCCCCTATGGCGCGCAAGGCGACGCGGGCGTGGCGCTGACAGAGATCCGCAATTTCGATCTCGTCCAGGTGATGGCGCGGCGCGGCAAGGCCGGCGAGATGGTGAAGGCCGCGCAGGCGCGCTTCGGCATGGCGGCGCCGGAAACGCCAAAGGCGGTCGATACTGCCGACGCGACGCTGATCTGGTCGGGACCGGACCAATTCCTGATGCTGTCCAGAGGCGGCAAGCATACGATCGAGGCGCTTGCGCCGGCCTTCGTCGGTTCGGCCTCGCTTTCCGACCAATCGCATGCGCGGGTGCTGATCAGCGTCTCCGGCGACAAGGCGCGCACGATGCTCGCCAAGCTGTCTTCGATCGACCTGCACCCCGATGTTTTCGGCGTGGGCGCGGCGGCCGCGACGTCGATGGATCACACCAGTGTCACGCTGTGGCGCGGCAAGGATCTGGCGGATGGACAGGCGGTGTTCAACCTGCTGGTGTTCGCGACCTTCGCCGAGAGCCTGTGGCACACGATCTTGGACTCGGCTGCGGAATATGGCGTGACGATCGGCCATTCCGAGGAACTGGCGTAGCGCAGCACCACCCCTTCTCCCCTTGTGGGAGAAGGTGTCGCCGAAGGCGACGGATGAGGGGTGCTCCAGGGAAAGCCAGCGTCTCACTCCGCTGGAACACCCCTCATCCGTCTCGGCGCTATCGCGCCGATCCACCTTCTCCCACAAGGGGAGAAGGGAAGTCCCGCCTTGCCAAACGCATTCCCCCTGCTATTCTCTCGGCGAAAATAATTTTACACACAGGCAAACTTGTTTCTCGCTCGGAGGAGGGTTTGAGATGAGCCAATCGCCCTACCCTGCCGTCCTGTCCGGACCGCCGCGTCCGAGCCTGATCCTGCGCCCCGGCGAGATCAGCCTGCCGCCAGGCGTGGAACGCTACACCGTGCAGGGCAATGGCGCGGTGCTGATCGACGTCGAGGCGGGCGACAGCGTCAGCGTGAGCAATGTCGAAGGCGGCCAGCCCTGCGAGCTGCTGGCCTGGGACAAATCAGGCGCGACGGATCCCGGCATTTTCGGCGAGCGGTCGAACAGCAATGCCGCCGGCATCAAGGCGCTGCTCGTCGAAGGCGACGACGGCCTTGCGGCGCTGCGCCTCAGCCTTGCGCGTCGCAACGTGCAGCTCGATCAGCCGAAGGCCGTGCGTGTGTTCGGCGGCGCCACGCCCGCCGGCACCGAACAGAGCTTTGCCATTCAGCGCGACGGCGCGCTGCTGATCGCCGCGCCAGGCGGGCCGATGCTGGTCGACGGCCACAACACCGCGACGCCGCTGACCGTTCTGGTGCGCCGCGCCACGATCCGGCTGAAGACGAGGTCGCAGCTTCCCGATCCGCTTGCCGATCCGGTGCTTGATCTTCGGGTGAAGTCGGCGACCGCCGAGGCCTATTTCGTCAAGGCCGGCGATTATCTGCAGATCATCGATGTCGATGGCCGGCAATGCACCGACTTCCAGTGTTTTTCCGCGCGCAAGCTGGACAAGGGGCGCGACCTGCCGCTCGACGTGACGACGACCCGCACGCTGATGGGTTCGGCCTATCCGATGCCCGGCTTGCATTCGAAATACTACGACCAGGACATGGAGCCGCTGGTCGAGGTGGTGCAGGACACTTGCGGCCGCCACGACGCCTTCGCACTCGCCTGCGCCGCCAAATATTACGACGACATCGGCTATCCCGGACACACCAACTGCTCGGAGAATTTCAACAAGGCGCTGTCGGACAAGGGCGTGACGCCCCGCGCCGGCTGGATGGCGATCAATTTCTTCTTCAACACGGCGATCGACGCGCATGGCGTGATGGTGTCGGACGAGCCGTGGTCGCGACCTGGCGACTATGTGCTCTTGCGCGCCCTGACCGACATCGTCTGCGTCTCCTCGGCCTGCCCGGACGACACCACGCCCGCCAATGGCTGGGACCTCACCGACATCCATGTGCGCGCCTATTCAGGCCAGCACAAATTCTCGCGAGCGATCGCCAGACGCATGAAGCCCGACTCGGAACCGAAAATGACCCGCGAGACAGCCTTTCATTCGAGCTTTGCCAAGCACACGCGCGACTTCGTCGAATATCGCGGCTATTGGCTCGCCAATTCCTTCGCCAAGGAAGGCCCCATCGCCGAATACTGGGCCTGCCGGCAGGCCGCCGTGATCATGGACCTATCGCCGCTGCGCAAGTTCGAGGTCACCGGCCCGGATGCCGAAGCGCTGCTGCAATACACGCTGACCCGCGACGTCAAGAAGCTTGGGGTCGGCCAGGTGGTCTATACCGCGATGTGCTACGAGCATGGCGGCATGATCGACGACGGGACGTTGCTCAGGCTCGGCAAGGATAATTTTCGCTGGGTCGGCGGCGACGATCTTTCCGGCGAATGGCTGCGCGAGACCGCGAAAAAACTCGGCCTCAACGTGCTGGTGCGCTCCTCCACCGACCAGATGCACAACATCGCGGTGCAAGGGCCGAAGAGCCGCGACATATTGAAGGAAGTGGTCTGGACCTCCCCCGTGCAGCCATCGATCGGCGAGCTCGAATGGTTCCGCTTCGCCGTCGCGCGCATCGGCGGCGGCAATGGCGTGCCCGTCGTCATCTCGCGCACCGGCTACACCGGCGAGCTCGGCTACGAGATCTGGTGCCATCCGCGCGACGCCGAAAAAGTGTTCGACGCCGTCTGGGAGGCCGGCCAGCCGCATGGGCTGAAGCCGATGGGCCTCCAGGCGCTCGATATGGTGCGCATCGAGGCGGGACTGATCTTCGCCGGTTACGAATTCTCCGACCAGACCGATCCGTTCGAGGCCGGCATTGGCTTCACCGTGCCGCTCAAGACCAAGGCCGACGACTTCATCGGCCGCGACGCTCTGATCCGGCGCAAGGAGCATCCGCAGCACAAGCTCGTCGGTCTCGATATCGATGCCAATGTCGCCGTCGGCCACGGCGACTGCGTCCATGTCGGCCGCGCCCAGATCGGCGTCGTCACCTCCGGCATGCGCTCGCCGGTGCTCGGCAAGACCATCGCGCTGGCACGGCTCGACGTCACTCATGCCGAGATCGGCACGGAGGTCGAGATCGGCAAGCTCGACGGCCACGCCAAGCGGCTGCCGGCGCGGGTTGTCGCCTTCGCCCATTACGATCCGCAGAAGACCAAGCCGCGTTCCTGATAGCGGCAACTCTTGCCTTCTGCCGTTGTGGGAGTAGGTGGCCGAGCGAAGTTCGGTCGGATGAGGGGTATTCCAGAAGACACCAGCCGCTCACTTCGCTGGAACACCCCTCATCCGTCTCGGCGCTACGCGCCGATCCACTCCCACAAAGGGGAGAAGGAAAGAGCATGTTTCGCAAGCACGATGTGCATGACATCCACAAAACGCTTGACGCGAAAGCGCGTCGGATCAATCTTCACTCTTAAGAAAAAAATACGACTGAGTGGAAACACGACAGGCCGACGTCGATTTGCCGGGGAGCAAGCTTCGCAAGAGTCGAAGCATCGCTGGCGGGGAACAACAAAAAGGGGAAGACACAAGATATGAGCACGATAAGCACGGCCCTCGAGCAGCCTGTTGAAAGCAAGCTGCTCAGGCATATCGACTGGCGTGGCGCCTTCTGGGTGGCAAGCGGCGTTCCAGCGCTGGTCCTGTTCTCGATCGGCGGCATTGCCGGCACGACCGGAACACTGGCCTTCGTGATCTGGACGGTGTCCATGATCATGGGTTTCCTGCAATCCTTCACCTATGCCGAGATCGCCGGCCTGTTCCCGAATAAATCCGGCGGTGCCTCGATCTACGGCGCCACGGCATGGCTGCGCTATTCCAAGTTCATCGCGCCGCTATCGGTGTGGTGCAACTGGTTCGCCTGGTCGCCGGTGCTGTCGCTCGGCTGCTCGATCGCCGCCGCCTACATCCTCAACGCGCTGGCGCCGATCCCGGCCTTCACCGAGACATCGCCGGAAGTCGCCGCCTACATCGCCGCGCATGCCGGGACCGCGCCTGCCGACGCCATCGCCGCGGTGGCGGCTGCCGCCACGCCCGCGATCCGCACCTGGTCGCTGTTCAGCCATACGCTGGGCCCAGTGTCCTTCACCTTCAACGCCACCTTCTTCATCGGCGCGGTGCTGATGCTGATCATCTTCGCGATCCAGCATCGCGGCATCCTCGGCACGGCCAATGTGCAGAAATATATCGGCCTGCTGGTGATCATCCCGATGCTGATCGTCGGCGTCGTGCCGATCTTCACCGGCCAGATCGACTGGGCGAACTTCTCGCCGCTGGTGCCGTTGGCGGCCGCCTACGCGCCCGACCCGGGTTCGTGGAACATCGCCGGCTGGACGCTGGTGCTGGGCGGCATGTTCATCGCGGCATGGTCGACCTACGGCTTCGAGACGGCCGTCTGCTACACGTCGGAGTTCAAGAACCCCGGCACCGACACGTTCAAGGCGATCTTCTATTCCGGCCTGCTCTGTATGCTGCTGTTCATCCTGGTGCCCTTCACCTTCCAGGGCGTGCTCGGCCTGAACGGCATGCTGGCGACGCCGATCGTCGACGGTTCGGGCGTCGCCGACGCGCTGGCCGGCATGGTCGGCGGCGGCAAGATCATCCACAGCCTGCTGGTCATGCTGATGATCCTGGCCCTGGTGCTCTGCATCATGACGGCGATGGCCGGCTCCTCGCGCACGCTCTACCAGGGTTCGGTCGACGGCTGGCTGCCGCGCTATCTCAGCCACGTCAACGAGCATGGCGCGCCGACGCGGGCGATGTGGACCGACCTCTGCTTCAACCTGATCGTGCTGGCCATCGCCTCGGCCGACGCGACGAGCTTCTTCTTCATCCTCGCGGTGTCGAATTGCGGCTACATCATCTTCAACTTTCTCAACCTCAACGCCGGCTGGATCCATCGCATCGACAACGGCCACATCAACCGCCCCTGGAAGGCGCCGACCTGGCTGCTCGGCATCGGCGCGATCTTCGCTTATGTCAACGCCATCTTCATGGGCGCCGGCGCCAAGGTGTGGAACCCGATGGCGCTGTGGGCCGGCCTGATCACCGCTGCCTTGATCATCCCGGTGTTCTGCTTCCGCCACTATGTCCAGGACAAGGGCAAGTTCCCTGAACACATGCTGGCAGACCTCGGCATGGCGGGGGCCGACCTCTCGGTCAAGAAGGCGGGCATGCTGCCTTACCTGACGCTGATTGCCGGCGTGGTGGTGATGCTGATCGCCAACTGGGTGTTCGTCATCTGACGCGGCAGCCTTGAAAACAGACGGGCGCGCCTCGGCGTGCCCTTCTTTTTTGCCGATCGCCCCGTCCCGGCATCAGCCGGCCTTTCGGACCGCCTCGCTTACAAAGAGCCGATTTTCTGGACGCTTTCAGGCCGAGATTCTCGCGCAGCGTCGAACCTTTATGGCGTTGCTGAGAAAGAATTCCGTTTTGCGGAAGCGTTGCACAGCGCATTTTTCCGCCCCGCGGACCTTGACGCGGATCATCCGCCACCGGCTTTCGCCGATGGCGGATGACCCAAGGTTGCCACCTTTTATTCCGCAGCCAAGGCCAGCTGCGGTCTTTCGATGCCTTCGACGTTCTCCGGCTCGGGCGCCTGCTCGTCGGTCTTGGCCTTCTTCGGGGCGCGGCCGAAGAACAGGGCGTAGCCGGCCGGCAGCACCAGGATGGTGAGCACGGTGGCGACGAGGATGCCGCCCATCATGGCGTAGGCCAGCGGCCCCCAGAAAACGCCGCGCGAGATCGGGATCAGAGCCAGGACCGCGGTCAGCGCCGTCAGCATGATCGGCCGGAAGCGGCGCACGGCTGCACCCACGATCGCTTCCGATCGCTCCATGCCGGCGGCGATATCCTGGTCTATCTGATCGACCAGGATGATCGAGTTGCGCATGATGATGCCGAGCAGCGCGATGACGCCGAGGATGGCGACGAAGCCGAACGGCGCGCCGCTGATCAGCAGCGCCGCTGCGGCGCCGATGATGCCGAGCGGTCCGGTGGCCAGCACCAGCATCGACTTGCCGAAATGCTGCAGCTGGACCATCAGCAGCACGACGATGACGGCGAGCATGATCGGCGCCTTGGCGGCGATCGAGGCCTGGCTTTCGGCCGAGTCCTCAGCGCCGCCCTGGATCTCGACGTTGTAGCCGGGTGCAAGACTGGCGCGCAGGTCCTTCATGTCGTTGTACATCTTGGTGACGACGTCGTTGGACTGCACGCCGTCCGGCAGCGTGGCGCGCACGCTGATCGTCGGCAGGCGGTCGCGCCGCCATTCGACGCCCTGCTCCATCACCGGCACGACCTTGGCCACTTGCGAGAGCGGCACCGAGCCGCCGAAGTCGGTCGGGATATAGACCGAGTCGACCGAAGAGAGCAGGTGACGGGTCGCCTCCGGCTCGCGGGCGACGATCGAGACGGTCTCCTCGCCGTCACGGAAGTCGTCTAGCGGCGCGCCGGACATGGTGGCCTGCAGCATCTGGCGGATGCGCTGCGAGGTGACCCCGAGGGCGCGGGCACGATCCTGGTCGATCACCAGCTTCATCGCCGGCACCGGTTCCAGCCAGTCGTCGTGGATGGCGCCGAGCAGCGGATTGGCCTGGAACCTCGCTTTCACCTCGTCGGCGATGCGGCGCACCTCCTTGCGGTCCGGGCCCATGACGCGCATCTGCACCGGCCAGCCGGTCGGCGGACCGAGGAAGAGGCGGTCGACCTTGCCGCGGATCGAGGGGAAGTCCTGCGCCAGGATCTTGCGCATCTTGACGATCAGCCGCTCGCGCGCCGGCTCGTCCTTGGCCATCACCAGGAGCTGGGCGAAATTCGGGTTGCGGAGCTGCTGGTCGAGCGGCAGGAAGAAGCGCGGCGCGCCTTCGCCGATATAGGTGGCAATGAAGCGCTTGTCCGGATCGTCCGCCATCTTGCCTTCAAACGACTTGGCCTGGTTTTCGACATCCTTGATCGAGGTGCCTTCCGGCAGCCACAGGTCGACCAGGATTTCCGGGCGCGAGGATTGCGGAAAGAAGTTCTGCGGGATGAACTGGAAGGCCCACAGGCTGGTGGCAAAAGTAACCAGCGTCATCACCAAAACGATGATGCGGTGGCGCACGGCCCAGGTGACCGTTGCGCGCAGCCGGCGATAGAAGCCGGTATCGAAGACATCGTGATGAGTGCCCGCATGCTTGCGCTGCTTGAGGATCATGTAGCCCAGCCACGGCGTGAAATAGACCGCGACGAACCACGACACGACCAGCGCGATGCCGACGACATAGAACAGCGTGCGCACATATTCGCCGGCGGTCGACGCTGCAAAGCCGACCGGAATGAAGCCAGCCGTGGTGATCAGCGTGCCGGTCAGCATCGGGAAAGCGGTCGAGGTGTAGGCGAAGCTCGCCGCCTCGATCTTGACCAGCCCCTCCTCCAGCTTTCGCTCCATCATCTCGACGACGATCATGGCGTCGTCGACCAAAAGGCCGAGCGCAATGATGAGCGCGCCGAGCGAGATGCGCTGCAGGTCGATGCCGATCTCGTACATGATGGCGAAGGTGGCGGCCAAGACGAGCGGGATGGCGATGGCGATCACCAGGCCCGAGCGCCAACCGATCGACAGCAGCGAGACTGCAAGGACGATCAGCAGCGCCTCGCCGAGCGCCTCCATGAACTCGCTCACCGCGTCCTTGACGACCTGGGGCTGGTCGGAGATCTGATCGACCGACACGCCATAGGGCAGCCCTGCCTCGAAGCGCTGATAGGTCGCCTCGACATCCTTGCCGACATCCCTGACGTTAAAACCCTTGGCCATGACGACGCCGAGCTGGACGCTCTGATGGCCGTTGAAGAGGTATTTGTTGTCGTAAGGATCCTGGAGGCCGGAAGAGACCGTGGCGATGTCGCCGAGGCGCGTCACCTGGTTGCCCGAGCGCAGCCTGAGCTCGCGGATATCCGCGGCCTTGGTGACATCGCCCTCGACCGAGATGCGCACCGAGCGCAGGCCGGTGTCGACCGAGCCCGCCGGATCCACGGCGTTCTGGCCTTTCACGGCGTTTTGCAGGTCAAGGATGGTCAGGCCGCGCTCGGCCAACGCCTTGGACGAGACATCGATATAAATCTTCTCAGGCTGGTCGCCGATGATGACGGCCTTCTCGACGCCCGGTGTCGTCAACAGCATGTCGCGCGCCTGGATGGCGAACTTCTTCAGCTCCGGATAGGTGAAGCCGTCGCCGCTGATCGAATGCAGCGTGATGAAGGTGTCGCCGAACTCGTCGTTGAAATAGGGGCCGAGCAGGCCCTGCGGCAATTCATTGGAGATGTCGCCGACCTTCTTGCGCACCTGGTAGAATGCGTCCTTCACTTCCTCGGTGTTGGTGTCGCCTTTGACCTGCAAGGTGATGATGGCGCTGCCGGCGCGGGTGTAGGAACGCACGAAATCGAGATGCGGCGTTTCCTGCAGCTTGCGCTCGATCTTGTTGACGACCTGATCCTCCATGTCCTGGATCGAGGCGCCGGGCCAGACCGCCTGCACCACCATGACGCGGAAGGTGAAGTCGGGGTCTTCCTTCTGGCCCATGCGCATCAGGCCGAGCGCGCCGGCAAGGATGATCAGCCCGAACAGGAAGCGCGCGATGCTCGGATGTCCGATCGCCCAACGCGAAAGATTGAAGGGCCGCTTTTCAGTGCTGCTGTCGCTGGTGGTCATGGCACACGTCCAGTCCAATTGATCGGCAAGGCACGCCCGCTTGGCATGCCGCTTCCAGTTCGGTGGGCTTCCGGGCGGCGAGACCCTCAAGCGGAGAGAGCTCGCAAATCGCGCTTGACGCGGCACTGCTGCGGGGGAGCCAACATGCCGGCATCTCACGATCGGGGCGTTCGCCGCCCGGAACCCATGCTTTCCCCGGCCCGCGGCGCAAGCAGCGAGAGCGGGAAAGGCGTTCGTTACGCCTGACTTCAGGTTTTAGTTCGATGCATGTCGTTGTCCCAAAACCGCTTCGCACTTTTGGGCGACAAGCATCAGTGCAGGCTGCTGGTGGTCGCGACGTCGTCCTCCGCCGAGGCGGATTGCTGGGCGTCGCTTGCAAGCTTGACCTTCAGGTTCTCGGTCATGAACTGCGTGCCGGCGGCCACCACGACGTCGCCCTGTTTGAGGCCGTCCGCCACAGCGACACCGTCGGCAGTGAAGTTGGCGACCTTGATCGGGCGCGGATGGACTGTTTCGGAGGTGCGGTCGACCGTCCAGACGATCTGTTTGCCGTCCTTCTCGGTCATCGCGGTCAGCGGGATCGACACGAGCTGCGCCTTGCTGCCGACGGTTGCCTCGACATTGGCCGTCATGCCGAGCAGCACGCGCGGATCGTTGGGCAGCGAAACCCGGACAGCGAAGGTACGCGACTGCGGATCGGCGCTGCCGGCGACCTCGCGGACCTTGCCGTCAAGCGTCAGCCCTTCGTCCGACCAGAAGCTCGCCTTGACTTCCTTGCCGGGCTTGAAGCCTGCAATATCCATCTCCGGCACCGCGATCGAAACTTCCTTCTCGCCGTCCACCGCGACCGTCATGACCGGCGTGCCGGCGCCGACCACCTGGCCGACATCGGCGGAGATGGCGGTAACGATGCCGGCCTGGCTGGCCTTGAGATCGGTGTAATGGACCTGGTTCTGCGCTTGGGCCAGCGTCGAGCGGGCGGCATCGCGCGTCGCCACGGCCTGGTCGTAGGTCAGCCGCGCCTGATCGAGCTGCGACTTCGGCGCGAAGTTCTTGGCATAGAGCTGCTCGGCGCGCTTCCTGGCGAGATCGACGGTCTCGACCTGGCGTTCGGCGGCGTCGAGGCTGGCCTGCGCGCTCTTCACCGACAGCTCGTAGTCAGACGGATCGACGCGGGCGAGCACGTCGCCTTCATTCACATGCTGGCCGATATCGACCAGACGCTCGGTGACCTTGCCGGCGATGCGAAATCCGAGATTCATCTCGATGCGGGCGCGCACCGAACCGGAATAGTCGAGTTGGCGGGTGGTCCGCGCCTCGCCGATCTCGACCACCTTGACCGGCCGGACGACTTCCTGAACGACCTCGGCCTTTTCCTGGCTGCAGCCGGCAAGGGCAAGCGCGGCGACGACGATGCCGATGGCGGGAAGGCCGGCGGCCGGCAGCCTGCGGAGGATGGAACTGGACAAAGACACTTTAGCACTCCCGAACTGGAGATGATCTGTCGGCCGCATGCGGCGGGCGGCTTCTATTTCAAGGCTCTGATGGCGTAGTCGATAAGTTCGTCGGGCATTGCCCGGTTGGTCTTGGCAAGGCACTGCGCCACCATCTGCGGGTGGCACAGAATGACGGTGGCGGCGCCGAAGCAGCGCGCGGCGGTTTCAGGATCCTGCTGCCTGAACTCGCCTGCCTCGATGCCCTCGCGGATCACCTCGGCGAACAGGTCGTGGATACTGTTGACATGCTTGTCGATGACGGACCAGTCGCGCTCCAGCGCGACGATGACCATCTCATGCACCTTCTGCTCGTCGAGCATGGTCTCGAGCGTCATCTTGTACTGGGCATGGATGTAGCGGCGCAGCCGCTCCTCGGCGCTGACCGGGAGATGCATGATCTCGTAGGCCATCTTGTAGCTGGCGCCGAGCATGCGGCCGCAGACGGCCTGGTGGATTTCGACCTTGGAGGCAAAGAAGCGGTAGATGTTGGCGGGCGACATGCCGAGCTCGCGAGCGATGTCGGCAACATTGGTCTTACCGTAGCCATAGTGGCGGAACAGGCGCTCGGCGCAGTCGAGAATGCGGGTCACATTCTCCTGTCTGGCGGGATCTGCCACGATGTTGGCGGCTTCTGACATAGCGCTTTCGTTTTGATGAGTGACGAATTTCAATTTTCGTCAGTCGTAAAACGAAAGTGGCGAGGAGTCAACGCGAAATCGACGTACGCGTATAATTTGGTGACAGATGGTGACAGTTGCGAGATCGGTGGCTGGCGACTCCGACAATTTTCGCCGGCACCTGTGAGGTCGTCATCCTAGGGTGGAGCAGTCGCGAAGCGACGTCGCGGAAACCCTAGGATCCATTCCGTGACCATGCGGCCGTGCTCCAACGGGTCGAGAATAGCCGTCAGCGATTGTTGGGCGGATATCAGCGTAACTTCTTGATCCGGCTTCGTTCTTCGACTGATGTCACGGAATGGATCCTCGGGTCTGCGCGCGTCGCTACGCTCCTTGCTTCGCCCGTGGATGACGACCGCGCAGGGGCCAAATGCTAGTTGCCAACGCTGGGGGCTGCGCTCACACCCTCTTCGCCATCTCCCGTAGCCGGAACTTCTGGATCTTCCCCGTCGAGGTCTTCGGGATTTCGGCGAACACCACCGCCTTCGGCACCTTGAAGCGGGCGAGCAGCCCTCGGCAGTGCTCGATGATCTCGGCCTCGGTCGCGGCCTTGCCGGGCTTCAGCTCGACATAGGCGATGGGCACCTCCCCCCATTTGTCGTCGGCGCGGGCAACCACACCGCACGAGGCAACCGACGGATGCCTGTAGAGAGCGTCCTCGACCTCGATGGACGAGATGTTCTCGCCGCCCGAGATGATGATGTCCTTCGAGCGGTCCTTCAACTGGATATAGCCGTCCGGATGCATGACGCCGAGATCGCCGGAATGGAACCAGCCGCCGGCGAACGCCTCGTCGGTGGCCTTGCGGTTCTTCAGATAGCCCTTCATGACGATGTTGCCGCGGAACATGACCTCGCCGATGGTCTCGCCGTCGGCCGGCGTCTCCATCATCATCCCGGGATCCATCACCGTCAGACCTTCGAGCGCGGCATAGCGCACACCCTGGCGTGCCTTCTTCTGCGTCCTCGGTCCCTTCTCCAGCGCGTCCCACTCATTGTGCCATTCGTTGACGACGGCCGGGCCGTAGGTTTCCGTCAGGCCATAGAGATGGGTGACGGCAAAGCCGGCATCGGCCATGCCGGACAGCACGGCCTCCGGCGGGGGCGCTGCGGCGGTGTTGAAGGTGACGGTCTGCGCGAACTGCCGCTTGTCCTCATCCTTCGCGTTGATCAGCACCGACATCACGATCGGCGCGCCGCACAGATGGGTGACGCCGTGGTCGGCAATGGCGTCGTATATCGGCTTTGCCCGCACCCAGCGCAGGCAGACATGGGTGCCGGCCTGCACGGCCAAAGTCCAGGGGAAGCACCAGCCGTTGCAATGGAACATCGGCAGCGTCCAGAGATAAACCGCGTGCTTGGCCATGCCGGCATGGATGGTGTTGGTGTAGGCCATCAGCGCCGCGCCGCGATGGTGATAGACGACGCCCTTCGGATTGCCCGTGGTGCCGGAGGTGTAGTTGAGCGAGATGGCGTCCCATTCGTCGTCGGGCATCGACCAGACAAAGGTCTCGTCGCCGGCGGCGACGAACTCCTCGTAATCAGCTGAGCCGATCCGTTCGCCCTTCGGATAGGGCGCGTCGGCGGCATAGTCCGGATCGTCATAGTCGATGACCAATGGCTTCACCTTGGCCAAGGCCAGCGCGTCCTTGACGACGCCCGAGAACTCGCGGTCGACGATCAGCACCTTGCTGTCGGCATGGTCGAGCTGGAACGCGATGACGGCGGCGTCGAGGCGGGTGTTCAGCGAATGCAGAACCGCCTTCACCATCGGCACGCCGAAATGGGCTTCCAGCATCGGCGGCGTGTTGGACAACATCACCGTCACCGTATCGCCCTTGCCGACGCCACGTTTCGCAAGCGCCGAAGCGAGCTTCAGCGAGCGGCGCCAAAAGTCGCGGTAGGTGATGCGCTGGTCGCCATGAATGATTGCGATGTGGTCGGGATAGGTCTTGGCCGCGCGCTCAAGATAGGTGAGCGGCGTCAGCGGCTGGTGGTTGGCAGCGTTCCTGTCGAGATCTTGTTCGTAAGGATTGGCCATCCCGTTCTCCCCGATGTTCTTTTCGAGCTTTCTAACCTTAGGCCGGCCGTCACGCCATCCCCCTTCCACGGCTGAAAATGCTATGCTGCGCCGGCTTGGTGGAACGGCAATCCGGATTGGGCCGCGCCGCGAGACGATCGCAGCTCGCGCAGGCAAATTTGACTTTTGTCGAGAGCCGTGACTAATGTCAGCCGAGGAGGCGGCATGGCTATCAGACCGGCAGAACAGCTCATCCACAAGGCCGCCTGGCTTTACTATGCGCATGGCCTGCGTCAGGACGAAGTGGCGAGCCAGCTCAACATTTCTCGCGCCTCGGTCGCCATGTATCTGCGCAAAGCGCGCGAGACCGGCATCGTCAACATCTCGACCTCGACCCAGCTCTTCACCGACGACGTCATGGCGCGACGGCTGGAAGATGCGTTCGATCTCGACGCCGTCTGGATCGCGCCGGAAAATGCCTACCTCGCCGATCCCTCGACCGATATCGCCGTGCTGGCAGCGAGCGTCTTTCTCGAGCTGGTGAAGAAAGGCGACCGCATCGGCGTCGCCTGGGGCCGCACGGTCTATACCATCGCCGACATCATGTCCTATGCCGACCTGCAGGACGTCACCGTGGTGCAGCTCTGCGGCAATCTCGGCGCGCCCTATTCCTACCGGCCCGACCAGTGCACGATGGAGATCGCGCGACGGCTGAATGCCAAGGGCCTCAACTTCTACGCGCCGCTGGTTCTGTCGACGGAAGGCCTGGCGCAAGGTTTGCGTGCCGAGCCGGTGATCCGCGACCAGCTGGCCGGCATCGCCGATTGCGATCTGGCGCTCTATTCCGTCGGCGCGGTCGACGCCGACAGCCATCTGGTGAAATGCGGCGCGCTGTCGGCGGCCGAGATGGAAACGTTGCGGCGCCAGGGTGCGGCCGGCGTCATCGCCGGACAGATCATCGACGCCGGCGGCGAGGTGCTCGACTGCAGCTATAATAGGCGCGTCATCTCCGCCGAGCTCGCCTCGCTGCGCGCCATCGAGAAGCGACTGATGGTGGTGCAGGAAGACACCAAGTTCGAGCCGTTGCTTGCGGCCATCGCCGGCGGGCTGTGCACGCATCTGGTGGTCGGCGCGCATATGGCCGAGCGCCTGCTTCAGCACGCCGGCGCGGCAACGAAAAAGGCCTCGTAGAAAACCACCCTCGCCGCTTCTGTCATCACGACGTCGCGGCCTTCTGTTCATGAGCAAGAAAAGACGGAATCGGACGGATCGACATGCAGAACCTTTGGAATGACGCCGACGCGGAAAAGATGGTTGCCGACTATGCCAGGGAGGGCGTCGGCCGCGACCTTGCGCTGCGCGTCTACACGACCCGCCTGCTCGGCGGCGAGCCGCGCCTGGTGCTGCATGGCGGCGGCAACACTTCCTGCAAGACCAAGGCCACCGATCTCGTCGGCGACGAATGGGACGTGCTCTGCGTCAAGGGCAGCGGCTGGGACATGGCGGTCATCGAGCCGCAAGGCCTGCCGGCGGTGAAAATGGGCGCGCTGCTCAAGGCGCGCTCCCTGGACAAGCTCTCCGACGAGGACATGGTGGCGCTGCAGCGCTCCAACCTCATCGATCCGTCCTCGCCCAACCCGTCGGTCGAAACGCTGCTTCATGCCTTCCTGCCGCACAAGTTCGTCGACCACACGCATTCGACAGCGATCCTCGCCGTCGTAGACCAGGAAGACAGCAAGGCATTGGTGAAAAAGGTGTTCGGCGACAAGATGGGTTACGTGCCCTACATCAAGCCGGGCTTCGACCTCGCCAAGGCTGCGGCGGAAATCTTCGACGCCGACCGAAAAGTCGAGGGCCTGATCCTCGACAAGCACGGCATCTTCACCTTCGGCGACGATGCCAAACAGGCCTACGACCGCATGATCCACTATGTGACCATGGCCGAGGACTATGTCGCCAAAAACGGCAAGCCGCAGCCGGCCAAGGCAGCATTGCCGGCAAAGCTTGCCAAGCCCAGCGACATCGCGCCGACGCTGCGCGGCGCCGTTGCCGTGGCGCGCGGCGAAGGCCGCTTCGACCGCATGATCAGCGACTTCCGCACCTCGGACGCGATCGTCGACTTCATCAATTCCGCCAAGATCGCCGAGCTGGCCGGGCGCGGCGTTTCGACGCCGGACCTGTCGATCCGCATCAAGACCGGACCGATGGCGGTACCGGCGCCCGACGTCGACAAGCTCGGCGACTACAAGGCCGTCGTCCGCAGCCATGTCGATGCCTTCGTCAAGGACTACACCGCCTATTTCGAGACCAATGACGCGCTGGACGACGTCAAGCGCACCATGCTCGACCCGATGCCGCGCCTGACGCTGGTGCCGGGTCTCGGCATGTTCGGCCATGGCCGCACGCTGAAGGAGGCCAAGATCGCGTCGGATGTCGGCGAGATGTGGATCGAGGCGGTGCGCGGCGCAGAAGCGATCGGCAATTTCCATCCGCTCTCCAAGGCCGACCTCTTCCCGCTCGAATACTGGTCGCTCGAGCAGGCCAAGCTCGCTTCGAACAAGCCGAAGCCGCTGACCGGCCAGGTGGTGCTGATCACCGGCGGCGCCGGCGCCATCGGCGCCGCGACGGCAAAACTGTTCGCGGCCAATGGCGCGCATGCCGTGATCGTCGATCTCGACCCAGCCAAGGCAGCGGAAGCGGCGAAGGCGGCCGGCAACAACTCGATCGGCGTCGGCGCCGACATCACCAAGCCGGCCGAGATGCGCGCCGCTTTCGACAAGGCGGTCGCCATCTATGGTGGCGTCGACATCCTGGTCTCGAATGCGGGTGCAGCCTGGGAAGGCCGCATCGGCGAATTGGACGACGCGACGCTGCGCAAAAGCTTCGAGCTCAATTTCTTCGCCCACCAGTCGGCGGCGCAGAATGCGGTGCGCATCATGCTGGAACAGGGTACGGGCGGCGTGCTCCTCTTCAACACCTCCAAGCAGGCGATCAATCCCGGCCCGAAATTCGGCGCCTACGGCATTCCGAAAGCCGCGACATTGTTCCTGTCGCGGCAATATGCGCTTGACTACGGCGCCTATGGCATCCGCTCCAACGCGGTCAACGCCGACCGCATCCGCTCGGGTCTCTTGACCGACGCGATGATCGCCAGCCGTTCCGGCGCGCGCGGCGTCTCGGAGAAGGAGTACATGTCCGGCAATCTGCTGGGACAGGAAGTGACGGCCGACGACGTCGCGCAGGCCTTCCTGCACCAGGCGCTGGCCGAGCGCACCACGGCGAATGTGACAACGGTGGACGGCGGCAACATCGCGGCTGCGCTGCGCTGATGATGTAAAGGCAGGCACTGGAGCGGTTCATCGTTTTCGCGAAACGACGAGCCGCTCCATGTCCCATTGTCTTGACGCAGTTTGAACCGAAGGCCTTTGGCGCTTCTGCTGAAGAACTGCTCGAACCCGTCAAAATCCACACCAATCCTTCGCGTATTGCTCAGCCAGTTTAAGGGCGCCTCGTGTTCGCATGCGGGGCTCCAACCCTGATCATTGGTGGAGCTCCAGATGGCGGCGAAAAGACTTCGTATTGGCGTGCTCTTTGGCGGGCGCTCCGCCGAGCATGAAGTATCGCTGCTTTCAGCAACCAACGTCATGGCTGCCTTGGACCCGGCGAAATACGATGCCGTTCCGATCTTCGTCACCCGCGAAGGGCAATGGCTGCTGAGCCGCTTTGAGGACGGCGCGCTGGCGACGCCGTCGGCCGGCACGCAGCTCTGCCTGGTGCCGGGCGGCCATGGACGGGTGCTGGCGATCCCTGCCGGCGGTGTGCCCCACGACCTGCCTCCCATCGATATCCTGTTTCCGGTCCTGCACGGCCTGCATGGCGAGGACGGCGCGGTGCAGGGCGTGGCCGAGGTGGCGCGCGTGCCGCTCGCCGGCTGCGGCATCCTCGGCTCCGCCACGGCGCTCGACAAGGACATCGCCAAGCGGCTGCTGAAGGCGGCCGGACTGCCTGTGGCGCGCTCGGTGACGATCAATGAAGGTGCCGCGCCTCCGCTCGCCGAACTGGAAGACCAGCTCGGCCTGCCGCTGTTCATCAAGCCGGCGCGGCAGGGCTCGTCGGTCGGCGTCGCGAAGGTCAATGCCAGCCAGGAATTCGACCACGCGCTGGCGGAAGCATTCCAACATGACCGCAAGCTGCTGGCGGAGGAATTCGTCCGTGGCCGAGAGATCGAATACAGCGTGCTGGAGAGCCCCGCGGGCGAACTCTTCGTCTCACGGCCGGGCGAGATCGTGCCTGCGGAGAGCCACGGTTTCTACAACTACAACGCCAAATATATCGACGAGAACGGCGCGGCACTCATCGTGCCAGCCGAGCTGCCGCAGAAGGTCGAGGATGCCATGCGCGACGCGGCTGCAAGGGCGTTCAGGGCGCTCGGCTGCGACGGCATGGCCCGCGTCGACTTCTTCTTGATGCCGGACATGAACTTCCTGATCAACGAACTCAACACCATTCCCGGCTTCACCAACATCAGCATGTACGCCAAGGCCATGGCGGCGAGCGGCGTCAGCTATCCGGAGGTCATCGACCGTCTGGTGGCGCATGGGCTGGCGCGCGCCGGCCGGTGAAAAAGACCTGAGGATTCGAAATCTCGGCAGCGGCCAGTGGGCCACATCGCCGCATCACTCCGGCAGGCCGGCCTTGCGGAAGCCGTCGACGAAATGCTCAAGCATCGCGTCGTCGCGGAACGGCTCCGTCTCGACCCAGCGCTGCGTGGAGAAATGCGGATTGCCGACGAGGAACAGCGCGACCTCGGTGCGCGCCTCGTCGAGACGGCCGAGCTGCGCCAGGCTTGCCGCCAGAAAGCGGCGCGAGCTTGTGCGGTAGGTCTCGTCGCGGCGCAGCGTTTCGACGGCGGCTTCGTAGTCACAGGCCGCATACTGTGCCTGGCCGAGCGTCAGATAGTACCAGCTCGGCGGAAAGGGGTTGAGCCGGAAGGCCTTGCGGATGTGCTCCAGGCCCTCGCTTATCCGCCCGCCCAGCACGTCGATGTCGGACAATGTCGCCCAGATATCCGCCTCGTTCGGGTCGAGCTCGATCGCCTTGGCGAATTCCGCCTCGGACCGTTCGAAATCGCGTTCATAGGCAAGAAGGTTCGCCAGAACCCAGCGGCAACCGGCATCGTTGGGATCGATCGCCACAGCCTTGCGCGCCAGTTCCAGGGCCGTGCTGCGGGCAGGCTCGAACGGCTCGCCCCAATGCACCCAGCCCATCCAATGGTTCATGGCCAGCCAGCGATAGGCCTCCGCGTAGTCCGGGTCGAGCGAAACCGCGCGCGTCAGCATCAGATGCGCTTCGCGCGCCATTTGCGGCGACTCGTCGAACAGTTTTCGCGCCCGCACGACGAGATCATAGGCTTCGAGACTCTTCGGCCGGTTGCGCTCCGGCAGCGCGCGCAGCCGCCCGAGCAGCGCCTCGACGATCTTGGCCGTCGCCTCGTCCTGAACGGCGAAAATGTCCTCAAGACTGCGATCGAAACGCTCCGCCCAGAGATGCTCGCCGCTCAGCGCGTCGATCAGCTGGGCATTGATGCGCACCCGCCCCGCGGCGCGCCTGGCGCTGCCTTCCAGCAGGTAGCGCACGCCGAGCTCCCCGGCGATGGCGCGCACGTCCATGGCCTTGCCCTTGTAGGCAAAGACCGAGTTGCGCGCGATGACAAAGAGGCCCGGTATCCGGGAGAGATCGGTGATCAGGTCTTCGGTCAGGCCGTCGGCGAAAGAGTCCTGCTCGGGATCGCTGCTCAGATTGACGAAGGGCAGCACGGCAATCGACGGCTTGTCGGGCAGCGGCAAGGATTTGCGTGGGGCATCGGGCCGTTCGACGGTGCCGGTGAAGCGGTAGCCGACGCGCGGCACCGTGGCGATCCATTCACCGCCACCGGTCGCCGGACCAAGCAGCTTCCTGAGCTGCGCGATCTGGACGGTGAGATTGCCTTCCTCGACTGCCATGTCAGGCCAAGCCGCATCCATCAGCTCGGCTTTGGCCAGGATTTCGCCCGGACGCGCGACGAGCGCCTCCAGCAGCTTCAGCCCGCGATGGCTGGCGGCGACGGGAACATCGCCCCGGAGCAGCGTTCCCGCGCCCGGATCAAGCACGAACGGTCCGAAAGCGAAGCGCGATCCCTGCATGCGGCGATCTATAGAGCAATTCCAGGAAAAGTGTGAAGCGGTTAAGTTCGGCGACTTCGCCGTAACCATCCGTCCGAATTGCGTAAAAACAAAGGGATAGAGCGGTTCGCCGTTTTCGTGAAACGGTGAACCGCTCTAGCCGATTTGGAAGTTTTGAGAACTATTTGGGACGGCTTAATTACGCCGCCAGCCGCCTGCGGCACACTGCTATCTCAATCAGGTCGAGGGTTCAAAACCCTCATTCGATGGAGGTTGCCATGAACGATAGCTTCACGCCCTCTATGTGTCTGGCGGCGGCACCGGCAATGCACTCAAGGCGCGGGCGCTTTAGCCTGGCGGCCTTGCGCAGCCTTATCGCCGAGCGGCGCAAGCAGGCCTATTTCCGCTTCGAGCTCAAGCGTATAGCGAGGGACAATCCGCATCTGATCGACGACATCGGGCTGACGAGAAAAGAGGTCGAGGCGGAGATCGCCAAGCTGCCCTTCTGGCAGCGATAAAACCGCCTTGGGCCGGCCGAAGGGCAGAGAGCGGTCCGTTGGACCGCTCTCTTCATTTGCGGCCGGCAGAAACTTACTTGGCGTTCGGGTTCGGCATCCAGGCAGGCATAGCGACGTCGGCATGGGCGAATTGCGGCAGCTTGGCCGACAGGTCTTCCATGTTCTTGATGTCCTTGTCGATCAGCTCCTTCTGGGTGATCAGCGTCGGCGGCACGATGACGTTGTGGCCGGGATCTTCACCGGCAAGCAGCTGCGCCAGCGCGCGCACCGAGACCTGGCCGACGACGGCCGGGTTGGTGGCGGCGGTCGCCGCCCAGGCGCTGTCCGGCTCGCGCATGGCGGCGATGTCCGAGGTCGAGATGTCGGCCGAATAGATCTTGATGGCCTTGTTCAGCCCCGCCTCGTCGACGGCGATCTTCACGCCCTTGGCGAACTCGTCATAGGGCGCGAACATCACCTTGATATCGGGATGCGCCTGCAGCACCGAGCGCGCCTGATTGGCGACGGAGTTGGCGATCGGATTGTCGAGCGTGCCGAATTGCGCGACCTCGCTGATGCCCGAATATTTCTTCTTCACCTCCACCCAGGTCTCGTTGCGGCGGTCGAGCGGAGCGATGCCGGCAACATAGACATAGCCGGCCTTCCAGCTCTCGCCATTGTCCTTGACCGCCTGCTCGAGCGCCAGCTTTGCGAGGTCTTTGTCCGACTGCTCGATCTGCGGGATCTTCGGGTTCTCGACATTGACGTCGAAGGCGACGACCTTGATGCCGGCATCGACCGCGCGCTGGGCGGCGTCCTTCATCGATTCCGTCAGGCCGTGCTGGATGATGATGCCCTGCACGCCAAGCGCGATCGCCTGGTCGACCATGTCGGCCTGGAGCGCTGCGTCCTGGCGGCTGTCCAGCACGCGCAGGTCGACGCCGAGCGCCTTGGCCTGCGCCTCGACGCCGGAGAGATAGGCCTGGAAGAAGTCGCCTGTCGACAGATAGCGCACCAGCGCGATCTTGACGCCGGGCTTGTCGAACGGCGCCGGGCGGTCCGCCGCCAATGCCGTGCCCTGCATCAGCAGCGCCGCGCCGGCGAGGCCGAGTGCCGCCTTCCCCAAAAGTCTTCTTGTGATGTTCACTTCGTTTTCCTCCATTTGTTATGCCCCGGTCGAAACTATCTCTTGCCCCTGCCGGAAAGGGCGAAGGTGAAGACAAGGGCGACGACAAGTACCGCGCCCTTGACGAAATCCTGCGTATAGTAAGGCGCGTTCATCATCGTCAGGCCTTGCAGCAGGACGCCGACGAACACCGCGCCGACGGCGGTGCCGAAGGCGTTTGGCTTGGCGGCGCCAAGCACAGCGTAGCCGATGAGCGCCGCCGCGACTGCGTCGAGCAACAGATTATTACCCGAGGCGATGTCGCCGCGTCCAAGCCGGGCGGCAAGCAAAATCCCGCCGATTGAGGCGAAAACTCCCGAAATCACATAAGCCCAGATTTTGTATGCCTTGACAGGCGCGCCGGCGAGCTCAGCCGCCCTCTCATTGCTGCCAACGGCATACATCATGCGGCCGAAGCGGGTGTATTCGAGGAAGAACCAGATCAGCGCCGCGAGCGCGACCAGGACCACCACCGAGACCGGGATCAGGTTCGGGATGAAGAAGTCGATGCGGTGACGGCCGAGCGCCAGGAAAGCCTCCGAGAACTTGCCGTTGGCGACCGAGCCGTCGGGCATGGTCATGCCGGTGGCGATCGAGCGGCCTTCCGTCGGAATGCGCTGCAGGCCGAGCAGCAGGAACATCATGCCGAGCGTGGCCAGAAGATCGGGCACGCGCATATAGACGATCAGCCAGCCATTGATCAGGCCAACGATGACGCCGATGACAAGGCAGGCGATGACGGCGACGATCGCGTTCTGCTCCAGCACGACCATGGCGTAGGAGGCCGCCATCATGGCGCTGGTGGCGACCGAGCCGATCGACAGATCGAAGCCGCCGACGACGAGCGTCGCGGTGACGCCGAGCGCCAGCACGCCGGTGATGGCCACCGACTGGAAGATGAACACAGCGCTTTGCGGCGAAGCGAAGCCATCGGCGGCGACCGCGAAATAGGCGATCAGCCCGACCAGCAGGACGATGAAGCCGTAGCGGATGGCGTAATCGCGCAATGTCATCGAACGCTCCCGCGCCGTTGCCTTGCCCGCCAAACTGGAACTCATGCCTGCACTCCCGAGTCTCGTCATCCTGCGATCTCACGCCGCGCTGTGAAGCGGTCCGCCGGCCACTTCCGCCAGCAGCCGGTCGAGATCGATGTCATCGTTGCGGTGCTCGCCGACGATCGTGTGTTCCGACATCACCAGGATGCGGTCGGCGGTCTCCAGCGCCTCGTCGAGCTCGGTAACGAAGATCAGCGTCGCGCGGCCGTCGGCGCTTGCCCTCAGCTTGGCGGCAATGTCGCGACGCGCCGAAATGTCGACACCTTGGAAAGGCTCGTCGAGGATAAACAGGCGCGAGGCCTGCGACATCCAGCGCGCCACCATCACCTTCTGCTGGTTGCCGCCGGAGAGCGCCGAAAGCTCGTCCTTCTCCGAGCGGCAGACGATGCCGAGCTCGTCGATCTGGCGGCGAGCGGCGGCGCGCTCGGCGCGCTTCTTCATGACGCCGAGGTCCGACATGCGCTTGAGGAACGGCAGGCTGATGTTGCGTTCGATGTTGAAGCCGCCGACGATGCCGCTCGCGGCGCGGTCCTTGGCGACCAGGAAGACGCCGGCGGCGATCGCCTCGCGCGCCGAGCCCGGCGCGTGGGGCTTGCCGTCCATATGCATGGTGCCGGCGAGCGGCCGGCGCACGCCGAACAGCGTTTCCGCCAGCGCCGTCTTGCCGACGCCGACCAGGCCGGTGATCGCCACCACCTCGCCGGCGCCGAGCGTCATCGAGATCGGTCTCGATCCTTGCGCCAGCCGCAACCCTTCGGCGGAGAAGACGGCTCGGGCCGAGCTTCTGGCAACCACCCTGTCGAGATGGATCTTGCGGCCGAGCATGGCGTTGACCGCGCCCTCATAGTCGAGCGGCTTCCGGTCGAAAATGCCGGAGACCACGCCGTCGCGCATCGACACGATGCGGTCGGCCAGTCGCCTGATGTCGGACATCCGGTGCGAGATATAGAGGATGGCGACGCCCTGGCCGCGCAGCCGATCAATGAGCGAAAACAACCGATCGGCCTCGGCGCTCGATAGCGAAGAGGTCGGCTCGTCGAGGATCAGGACCTTAGGCCGATGCGCCATGGCGCGGGCGATGGCCACCATCTGCCGATCCGCCAACGACAAGTCGCTGACGCGCGCCTTGAGGTCGATGGCAAGTCCCATGCGGTCGGCGACGGCTCTCGCCTCGGCGCGGACATCGGCAGGCTTGAAAAGCAACGACGCGCCTTTGCCGCTTAGCCGGTCGAGCGTCAGATTGGTGGCGACGTCGAGGTCGGCGACGACGCCGTCATTGATGTTCTGGTGCACGGTGACGACACCGGCGCGAATGGCTTCGGCGGGTGTCTGCGGGTCGAAGGCCTTGCCGGCAAGCCGCATCGAGCCTGCGCCGTGTTCGTAGACGCCGCTGATGATCTTGACCAGGGTGGATTTGCCGGCGCCGTTGGCGCCCATGAGCACGGTCACCTCGCCCGCAAAGAGGTCGAGCGAGATGCCGCCAAGCACCTCGTTCTGGCCGAAGGATTTCCTCAGGCCCTCCACATGGAACACGGCATCTGCGCCCATCCATTCCTCCCGGATCGTGACGCTATGGGCTCATTCGGCAATTGTCAACACGATTGACATTTGCCAGAGCGCTTCCTAGCTTGGCCCCGCCGCTGTGGCTCCGCTATCGTCGGAAACCACGCGCAGGAGGGAGAGCATGACCGGGAAGTTCGAAGCATTGTCGGTGGAAACGCTGCCGGAGCGCCTTGGCGAGACTGCGGCCCTCACGGAGCGCATCGGCAAGGACACTAGCCGCTGGAAGGTACAGGAGGTCGGCGACGGCAATCTCAACCTCGTTTTCATCGTCGAAGGCGACAAGGGTGCCGCGGTGGTCAAGCAGGCGCTGCCCTATGTGCGGCTGGTCGGCGACAGCTGGCCGCTGCCGCTCAAACGCTCGTTCTTCGAATATCATGCGCTGACCAGGCAGGAGCGCCGTGCGCCCGGCTCGGTACCGGCGATCTACCATTTCGACGAGAGCCAGGCGCTGATCGTCATGGAGTATCTGGCGCCGCCGCACATCATCCTCAGGCGGGCGCTGATCGACGGCCGCGAACTACCGAACATCGCACGCGACATCGGCCTGTTCATGGCGCGCACACTGTTCCGCGGCTCCGACCTGTCGATGGTGACGAAAGAGCGCAAGGCCGATCTTGCGCTGTTCGCCGACAATGTCGAGCTGTGCGACATCACCGAGAACCTGGTGTTCTCCGACCCCTATTTCGATGCCAAGATGAACCGGCATACCTCGCCGCAGCTCGACGGCCTGGTCGCCGAGCTGCGCGCCGACCGCGACCTCAAGGTCGAGGCGCAGCGGCTGAAGCATCTGTTCGCCGCCAATGCCGAGACGCTGCTGCATGGCGACCTGCATTCCGGCTCGATCATGGTGACCGACAGCGAGACCCGGATGATCGATCCGGAATTCGCCTTCTACGGCCCGATCGCCTTCGACGTCGGCATGCTGCTCGCCAATTTCTGGATGGCCTTCTTCTCGCAACGCGGCCACGAGGAGAAAGGCGGCCGCGACTCCATGCGCGCCTATCTGCTCGGCGTCACGGCTGAGACCTGGGCGACCTTCCGCGCCGAGTTCTCGCATCTGTGGCGGACCGAGCGCAGCGGTATCCTCTACCAGAAGAGCCTGTTCGAGGATCAGGGCGATCTGCTCGGCTCCGAGCAGGCGCTCGACCATATGCTGCACTCCATCTGGACCGACCTGCTCGGCTTTGCCGGCATCGAGGTGCACCGGCGCATCCTGGGTCTCGCCCACAATGCCGATTTCGAGACCATTGCCGATCAAGACCTGCGCGCCAGATGTGAAGCCAAGGCTTTGCGCTTCGGCCGCCATATCGCCGTCAACCGGCGCCAGATCCACAGCATCGACGAGGTCAACAAGCTGGCCGCGCTGATCGAACAGGAGAAGAGCCTTTGAACGTCGGCGAACGCCACTATCGCACCATCTGGCTCAGCGACGACAAGCGCTCGGTCGAGATCATCGACCAGCGCTGGCTGCCGCATGAATTCCGCATCGAGAAGATCGGAAGCGTCACCGGCATCGCCACCGCGATCCGCGACATGTGGGTGCGCGGCGCGCCGCTGATCGGCGTCACCGCGGCCTATGGCGTTGCCATCCAGATGATGGACGACCCATCGGACGAAGCGCTCGACGCGGTGTGGGAGACGCTGCATAGGACACGGCCGACGGCGATCAATCTGCGCTGGGCGTTGGACGAGATGCGCCAGCACCTCAAGCCGCTCGCGCCTGCAGAGCGTGCCGAAGCGGCCTACAGACGGGCCGCCGAGATCGCCGATGAGGATGTCGGGCTGAACCGCGCCATCGGCGAAAACGGGCTTGCGATTATCAGGCAGATCGCGGCGAAGAAGAAGCCGGGCGAGAGCGTCAACATCCTCACCCATTGCAATGCGGGCTGGCTGGCGACGGTCGATTACGGCACCGCCACCGCGCCGATCTACCTGGCGACCGAGGCCGGCATTCCGGTGCATGTCTATGTCGACGAGACGAGGCCGCGCAACCAGGGCGCCCAGCTCACCGCCTGGGAAATGGCGGGACACGGCGTACCGCACACGCTGATCGTCGACAATGCCGGCGGCCACCTGATGCAGCGCGGCGACATCGACATGGTGATCGTCGGCACCGACCGCACCACGGCCGATGGCGATGTCTGCAACAAGATCGGCACCTATCTCAAGGCACTCGCGGCCGCCGACAATGACGTGCCCTTCTATGTCGCGCTCCCCTCGCCCACCATCGACTGGACCGTGGCCGACGGGCTGAAGGAAATCCCGATCGAGGAGCGCTCCGGCGACGAGGTTTCGCTGGTGTGGGGCAAGACGGCCGACGGAAAGGTCGCGCAGGTGCGGGTCTCACCGGATGCGACACCGGCGGCCAATCCGGCATTCGACGTGACGCCGGCGCGGCTGGTCACCGGGCTCATTACAGAGCGCGGCGTGGCGAAGGCCTCGCGCGAGGGGCTGAAGGCAATGTTTCCGGAGCGTGGGTAATTAGCTGATCTCCCCAGCACGTCGTCATTCTCGGGCTTGACCCGAGAATCCATGCCGTGACCTCCGTCATCGAGCGCAACGGTGCAGAATTCTGTAACCGTTGCAATGCCTTAGCGCCACGGCATGGATCCTAGGGTCTGCGCGCGTCGCTTCGCTCCTTGCTCCGCCCTAGGATGACGACCGCGATGTCATCGCCAGTTGACACTATTGCCCTGCCCTCCCATAAAACCTGCGTTAATGTTCTCAGGGCGGGGTGAAAGTCCCCACCGGCGGTAAGGGCGATTTTCGATCGCTCAAGCCCGCGAGCGCCTTCCAACCTATCGGAAGGGTCAGCAGATCCGGTGCGATTCCGGAGCCGACGGTTACAGTCCGGATGGAAGAGAACGATCGCAGGAGACGGCTCCGCTCGCGCGGGCCGCGTTTTTGCGTCGTGCGTCCTGATTCTGGTTCGAAACGGAAGGAAGGACCCATGAATCAGCATTTCCCCAAAGACCATACTGCCCATCGTGTCGCCGTCGTCCGGGCGCGCTGGCATGCCGATATCGTCGACCAATGCGTGCAGGCCTTCGAGGCGGAGCTTGCCGCGCTCGGCGGCTTTGCCGTCGAGGTCTTCGACGTGCCGGGCGCCTATGAGATCCCGCTGCACGCCAAGACCCTTGCCGAGACCGGCCGTTACGCCGTGATCCTCGGCACCGCCTTCGTCGTCAATGGCGGCATCTACCGGCACGACTTCGTGGCGAGCGCCGTCATCGACGGCATGATGAATGTGCAGCTCGTGACCGGCGTGCCGGTATTGTCGGCGGTGCTGACGCCTCACAACTACCATGACAGCGCCGAGCATCACCGCTTCTTCCACGAGCATTTCACCGTGAAGGGCAAGGAAGCGGCGAAAGCCTGCGTCGAGATCCTCGCCGCCCGCGCAAAGATCGCCGCCTAAGTCCGAAGCGCCGGATTTCAGCCCTGCAACAAGAATTGCGACCGAAAAGGCTCCGAAAGGTTGCGGTAGCTCCGAAATCCGGCCAGAAGCAACGGGGCCGCCCGACGCCCGGGCGACCTTTTCAAACACGGGCTCGAACCAGATACGGGAGACTATTCGTTGGCTCGCATCACACTGAGACAATTGCTCGACCATGCTGCCGAACATGGCTATGGCGTGCCTGCCTTCAACATGAACAATATGGAACAGGGCCTCGCTATCATGGAGGCGGCGGAGGAGACCAAGTCGCCGGTCATCCTGCAGGCCAGCCGCGGCGCGCGCGCCTATGCCAATGACGTGGTGCTGGCCAAGCTGATCGACGCGCTGGTCGAGATCCATCCCGACATCCCGGTCTGCATGCATCTCGACCACGGCAACAACGAAGCGACCTGCGTCACCGCGATCCAGTATGGTTTCACCTCGGTGATGATGGACGGCTCCCTGAAGGAGGACGGCAAGTCGCCGGCCGACTACGCCTATAATTCCGGCATCACGCGGCGCGTCGTCGACATGGCGCATTGGGGCGGCGTCTCGGTGGAAGGCGAGATCGGCGTGCTGGGTTCGCTGGAGAGCGGCGGCGGCGAGCAGGAAGACGGCCACGGCGTCGAGGGCGCGATCAGCCACGACCAGTTGCTGACCGATCCGGTGCAGGCCGAGCAGTTCGTGCGCGACACGCATGTCGACGCGCTGGCCGTCGCCATGGGCACCAGCCACGGCGCCTATAAATTCTCGCGCAAGCCGGACGGCGCGGTGCTGGCGATGAACGTGATCGAGGAGATCCATCGCCGCCTGCCCAACATGCATCTGGTCATGCACGGCTCGTCGTCGGTGCCGGAGGAACTGCAGGAGATCATCAACAAATATGGCGGCCAGATGAAGCCGACCTGGGGCGTGCCGGTGGAGGAGATCCAGCGCGGCATCAAGCATGGCGTGCGCAAGATCAACATCGACACCGACAACCGCATGGCGCTGACCGGCGCGATCCGAAAAGTGCTGACCGAGAACCCATCGGAGTTCGATCCGCGCAAATATCTGACGCCGGCCATGGCCGCGATGAAGAAGCTCTGCAAGGAGCGCTTCGAGCAGTTCGGCACCGCCGGCAACGCCTCGAAGATCAAGCCGATCCCGCTGGCCGACATGGCCAAGCGCTACAAATCGGGCAGCCTCGACCCGAAATTCGGCTGAGCCAACTTTCCCGCGGCCGGTTTTCGGCCGGTCGCGGTAGCCGGCCCTGCCTCGCCTCAGCATCCGCGTGGCGGAACTTCATGCCGGCCAAAACGGTTCCTGCTCTGACGCCTCCCGTGCCCGCTCACAGGGAAGGAGACAACCATGAGCAAGGACCGCGACAGCGAAGGTCCGGTGTTTTCGGGGCAGGGCGCGCGACAGGGCGAAATCATCCTGCGCACGCGCACCCGTCGCATCATCTTCATCGCCGGGCTGGTCGGCATCGTCGTGCTGGCGCTGGTGCTGAGCATTGCCGTCCGGTGAGGCGATTCGCGCATGATAGAGTAGCGGCCAGGGAACCATCGGCGGCCAAGCCTAGTTGAGCATTCCAGACGCAACGGAGGGCGCGCTTAGGCTGCCCCGACGGACCATGCTCACGCCGCTTTGCTGCGACATGCCGCTTCATCCGACATGGCCGGACCTCGTCGCGCGGCTGCTGGTCACGGTGCTTGCAGGCTTCCTCATTGGCCTGAACCGCGAGGCCCGCGGTCATTCCGCCGGGTTGCGGACGACCATCCTGGTCGGCCTTGCGGCCTGCGTCGCAATGGTCCAGGCCAACATGCTGCTCGGTGTCTCGGGCAAAGGACCGGACTCCTTCGTGCGCATGGATGTGATGCGTCTTGCCCTCGGCGTGCTCACCGGTGTCGGCTTCATCGGCGGCGGCGCTATCTTGCGACGCGGCGATCTGGTCACCGGCGTCACCACCGCCGCCACGATGTGGATCATGACCATGATCGGCCTTGCCTTCGGCGGCGGTCAGTACGGCCTCGGCGCGATCGCAACCGTGCTGACGCTGGTGACACTGCAGGCGCTGAAATGGGTCGACCTCAAGATCCGGCGCGATCACAAGGCAATCCTTTCGGTCTCCTGGCCGAAAAACGCGCCGCCCGACCTCCAGGAAATGGTGCGGCCGCTTGGCTACAGTGCCCGCTTCGTCGGCATGGAGCATGACGCAGACCGTGAGCGCTTTGTTTATTCCTTCAACATTCTGTGGAAGCAGCCCGACGCTATTCCACCTTCGACCGACGTGCTGACGCTTGTCGGCGAGCATTGCGCGGTCGAGCGCTTCGAGGTGATCAGCGAGAAGCCGTTCTAGTGTCGTAACGGAGGATGCTTGAAATCGTCCCGGACATGAAACTTTCCCGCCCGCAGATGGTTCTGGGCAAGATGGTACTTGTCCATGATCGGTAGGCATTGATGGCCGAACTTTCTCTGACGCGCGGCCGGATGGTCGATGTCCAGATCGCCCAGCGTGGAATTCATGACCGCCGGGTTCTGGAGGCCATGCGGGAGGTTCCACGCGAGGTCTTTGTCGACCCCGATTTCGAGGAATTCGCCTATGAGGACACCCCTCTGCCGATCGGCAAGGGTCAGACGATCTCGCAACCCTTCATGGTCGCCTACATGATCGAAGCCGCCGAGATCGATCCTGGCGACCGCGTTCTCGAGGTCGGCACAGGTTCGGGCTACGCGGCGGCAGTGATGAGTCGTGTTGCAGCCCGCGTCTACACGATAGAGCGCCATGCGATGCTCGCCGAAATCGCCCGGCAGCGGTTCGAACGCCTCGGTTACGACAATATCGAGGTTCGCGCCGGCGACGGCACCAAGGGATGGAGCGACGCCGCTCCGTTCGATGCCATATTGGTGGCCGCAGCCGGTCCCGGCGCGCCGCTGGCGCTTCAGGAACAGCTCGATGTCGGTGGCCGTCTGGTGATCCCCGTCGGCAAGGAGGTCGACGACCAGCGGCTGCTGAAGGTCACCCGAACCGGCGCAACGACCTACGAGGAAGAAGACCTCGGTGGCGTGCAGTTCGTTCCGCTCATCGGCGAACAAGGCTGGGCGGAACGGCCTCGATATGGAGCCGATCGACCGGCTGTGGTCACGCCGCAGCCGCGCGAAAGAAGCCTGCCGGAGATGATCGCGGCCGCCGCCGAGCCGCTGCCGGATTTCGAAGGCCCGGTCTTCGGCGATCTGTTCGACCGCTTCGCGGACCGGCGTGTTGTCCTTCTCGGCGAGGCCAGTCACGGCACCTCCGAATTCTACAAGGCGCGCGGCGCGATCACGCGTCGGCTCATCGAAAAGCATGGCTTCAGCATCGTCGCGGTTGAGGCGGACTGGCCGGATGCTGCGGCCATTGACCGCCATGTCCGCCATCGGCCGCCGCGCGCGGCCACAGAGCCGCCATTCCAGCGCTTTCCCACATGGATGTGGCGCAACACCGATGTCGACGCATTCGTCGGCTGGATGCGGGATCACAATGGAGGCCTCGACGATGTAAACCGCCGGGCCGGCTTTTACGGTCTCGACATCTACAATATGAGCGCGTCGATTGCGGCCGTCCTGCGCTATCTCGATCAGGTCGATCCGGATGCCGCCGCCGCTGCGCGGCAACGCTATGGCTGCCTGACGCCGTGGCAGAAAGAGCCTTCCACATACGGGCGCGCCGTGCTCACCGCCGGCTATCGCAAATGCGAACAAGCCGTGCTGGAGCAATGTCAGGAGCTGCTTGCAAGACAGCTCGACTACGCTCGACAAGACGGCGCCGACTTTCTCGATGCCACGCAGAACGCAAGGCTGATCGCAGCCGCTGAACGCTACTATCGCATCATGTATTACGGCGGGGCGGAATCCTGGAATCTCCGCGACACGCACATGTTCGAGACGCTAGAGCATCTACTCGAGGCGCGCGGCTCGGACTCAAAGGCCGTCGTCTGGGCCCACAACTCGCATATCGGCGATGCCCGCTTCACCGAGATGGGAACGATCAGGCAGGAGTTGAACATCGGCCAGCTCTGCCGCGAGCGCTTCGGCGACCAAGTGGCGCTGATCGGCTTCGGCACCCATTCCGGAACGGTGGCCGCGGCTTCCGATTGGGACGATCCGATGCAGGTCATGCGGGTGCGCCCTTCGCATGCGGACAGCTACGAACGGCTCTGCCACGACAGCGGGGTGTTGCGGTTCCTGCTCGATATGGACCGCGACGCCGCGCTGAGACATCGCCTGCTGGAGCGGCGGCTGGAGCGCTTCATCGGCGTGATCTACAGACCGGAAACCGAACTGCGCAGCCACTATGCCGATGCCTCGCTGCCGAGACAGTTCGACGCCTTCGTCTGGTTCGACAAGACGAAAGCGGTGACGCCGCTTGGGCCGGAGCATGCCAGGACCGGTGTACCCGAAACCTATCCGTTCGGACTTTGACGAAGTCGGAGTCTCGGAACGGGGCGGCGGCCAATTGGGCTCGGAACATTCGCTTCGGCCAATCAGTTCCTCATCCAGCAAATCTTGGAAGGAGCCTGCCATGAGCACCAAGCATCTCAAATCGCGCAAACCGAGCGACGCCGATCTGGAAAACAATCCAGGCATCGGAACGTCAAAGGGCAGCATCAAGGAAGGCGATGATCTCGAGCTCGGCGAGAACACGACCGAAGGCGACGTCGAGAACGACACAACGGCCAGCGGCGGCATCAATCCGCGGCAAAAAATGCGCACGAACAAATAGAGTCTAAAGCCAGGCGCGTGCCTCACGCATCCGTTTTTGGCTCTTCCGCGTCGGCGCGAACGAGCTTGATGTCGGCCCCTGCCGCCCAGGCGCCGATGTCCTCGCGGCGCAGCGCCGCCGCCATCATGTCGGGGAAGTGATCCGGCGTGCAGGCAAAGACCGGAATGCCCAGCGCCGCGACCGAGCCGGCCATGGAAGGGTCGTAGCCGGGGCGGCCTTGGTCGGTAAGCGCGAGCAGCACGACCACGTTGACGCCCGACCGCACCAGCGTCGCCAGCCTTCGCAGAAGCTCCTTGCCGTTGCCGCCCTCGTAGAGATCGGTGATCAAGATGAAATGCGCCTTGGTCGGCCGCTCGATGCGCTCGGCGCAATAGGCGACGGCCTGGTTGATATCGGTGCCGCCGCCGAGCTGGACGCCGAACAGCACCTCGACCGGATCGCTGAGCTCTTCCGTCAGATCGACGATGGCGGTGTCGAAACATACGAGTTTGGTGCGCACGACTGGCAGTGACGCCATCACGGCGGCAAAAATCGAGGCGTAGATGACCGAGCTTGCCATCGAGCCGGACTGGTCGACGCAGAGCGTTACCTCGTCGAGATCGACCAGCCGCCGCTGGCGGCGCATGAAGCCGACCAGCTTTTCCGGCACGACGGTCTTGTGGTCCGGCTGGTAGTGGCGAAGGTTCGCCGTAATAGTGCGCGGCCAGTCGATGTCGCGCTGGCGCGGGCGGTTGGTGCGCCGCGACTTATCGAGCGCGCCACGGATCGCCTCCGCGGTCTTCTGCTCCAGACGCTGCATCAGCTTCGCGACAATATCGGTAATGATCGAGCGCGCGATGTCCTTGGTCTTGTCCGGCATTGCCGAGCGCAGCGAGATCAGGTCGGCGACGAGATTGACGTCGGCCTCGATCGCCTTGAGGAATTCCGGCTCCATCAGCATCTGCTTCAGGTTCAACCGCTCGAAGGCATCCTTCTGCACGACTTGCACGACCTGCTCGGGGAAGAAGGAGCGGATGTCGCCCATCCATTGAGCGACGCGCGGCGCCGAGCGGCCAAGCCCGCCACGCCGCTTACGCGGATCGCCGGCGGTGTCGCCGCTGCCGTCGCCATAGAGCGCGTCGAGCGCCGCAGACAGCCGCCGATCCTCGGCCGAGAGCGCCGACGATGTCTCCTCGTCGGCGCCGATCGCCAGCCGCCAGCGACGCTCCCGATTGTCCAGCGTCTGATCGAGCTCCGGCCCAGTCGCTTCGTCAGCCATGGCGGGGCTCCCCTGCGAGCAGCTTTCCAAGAAGGGCAAAATGCCTGCGCCAGGCCTCGCCGCCGTCCGGCGCCGGCGTCAGCCCGGTGGGCAGGCTCGCTCTCTTGCCAAGCACGGCCTCGATCAGGCGCCGGCGCTCCATGCTGTCGAGGTTGGAAAAGACGCGGCGCAGCAGCGGCAGATGCGCCACGAAAGCTTCCTCTTCCAGCGAGGCCAACCAGGTATCGACGGCGCCGCGCAGGCCCTCGTCGTAGATCAGCCTCTGGCCGGCGCCGCTGAAAAAGCCTTCGAAGAATGCCGCGGCATCGGCAACGGGCGTCCCCGGCGACAGACGCTTTGCGAGCAGATTAGCGGTCGCCTCGGCGGAGAGCCGGCCGTGCTCGTAGAGCAGATGCGCGGCGCAGCCGGCGACGAGCGCCGTCGAGCGCGATGAATCGAGCACGGCAGCCAGACCGTTGCGCCAGGCCTCCAGGACATGCTCGTCCGGTTCGACCAGCCTGATCGCCTCGTCGGCCTTGCGCAACGCGGCCATCAATGCCGCGGCGGCCTGCGCGTCGAGGTCGCGCGCCGCATAAGGCAGCGCGATCGATCCTTCGATGATCAACCGTTCCAAGAGGCCGGCGAGGCGTTCGTTCTCGGTTTTGCGCGCCTCGCCGTAGCGGATGATGTCGGCCAGCGGCGGCACCGAGGCCAGCAGCTCCAGGCACTCGCTGCTGTGCGCCGCCTTTTCCTCCAGCGCCGCCAGCCCGGCGGCGGACGCCTCGCTCAGCCCCGCCGTGATCGCGTTTTGCACCAGTGTGGCAAGCGTATCCAGTGTCGCGGCCGCGCCGATCATCTGGATCAGGCGGCCATTGGCGGCCTTCTCGATGGTCGGTCCATAGACCAGGTTCTCGACCAGGCGAACCGCATATTCCGGTTGCCAGGCTAACATCCAGCGCTCGCGGAACGTGCCGCGACTGCGGCCGACATCCGTCAGCCTGCCCCAGTTGACGCCAAGCACATTCAGCCGGTGCAGCAATGTCGAGCGGAAGAGCCCGCTCTCGCTGCGCAGGTCTACGGAAAGTTCCCGCTCAAGGGCCTCGGGCTTCAGCCGGGCCGCCTTCTGGTTGCGCTGCAGATCATCGATCAGTGGGGCAAGCGGCGTGTCTGGCGGAATCTCGCCGACATCGGCGCCGAGCAGCAGCTCGGCCTCGACCATCTTCCACAGCAAAGCCTCGCCGTTGAAGAGCGCCGAGACCGAGGCGTCGCGCAGTTCCTCGAAGCCGGGCTTCGGCCTGTCGCGGATGGCGGCGAGCGCGCGAGCCAAGCGCTCTGCCTCGATCAGAGAGGCCGTGGAAACCATATGCCCCTTACCCCTGAGCACCGCGGCGATCCGCGCCAGCCAAAGGACCGAGGCATCATCGCGCCCGCGCGTCGCCCACAGATGCTTGCACCAGCCGGGAGCGACGACGCCGGCGCCATAGCCATAGCCCAGCGCCAGGCGCGGTCCGGTCCATGGCGCGAAGGTCATCGTGGTCTTGCGTCGGCCGATGCCCTTGAGCAGCGCCTGGTCGCTCTTTTGCGTGTGCGCCGCCCGAAGGGCCGGCACGTGCCACGCGCCGCAGACGACGGCCAACGGTCCGTCGAATTCCTTTCGCGCGGCGGCGATCTCGAGACGCATATGCGCCTCGCGCATCGCCTCGAAGTTGCCGATCGCGCCCTCGCCGTCGCGCAGCGTCGTCATCGCGTCGGCAATGGCCGCGAAGATCGGGCCGGGTGCAGGATTCTGCTCGATGATATCCGACCACCAGCTCTCGCCGTCCTCGTAGCCGGCGGCGCGCGCCAGGGTGCCGATCGGATCTCGGATGCGTTCGGCCTCCTCGCCCTGCTCTTCCGTCGCCTCCGCTTCGGCCCCATCGGCGTCCGTCGCACTTTCAGTCGTCTTCTCGGCCAACCGCGCCGCCGACGGCAGGTCGATGAAGCGAAGCGCCGCTTTGTTGGCTACGGCCCACAGCGCCGCCTGGTACTCGGGCGAGAATTCGGCGAAAGGCCAGAACCTCGTTGCCGCGGGATCATCCTCGGGATAGCAGAGCAGCGCCACCGGCGGCTTCATGTCGGGGCTGGCGAGCAGCGGCAGCAGCGGCGTGGCATCCACCGGCCCCTCGATCAGCACGGCGACGGGCCGCAATTCCTGCAACGCCTTGACCAGGCTCTCGGCGGAGCCCGGCCCGTGATGGCGAATGCCGAAATAGCTGATGCCGCCCTCAATCATCGCTCAGATGGCCGCGTTGAGCGCCGCGTAATAGCCGGCATAGTCCGGCCGCTTCTTGAGCACCGTCTCCAGATATTCCTCCAGCACCACCTTGTCCTGCACCGGATCCTTGACGATGGCGCCGACAAGGCTCGAGGCAAGGCCCGCGGCGTGAAGCTTGCCGTCGTCGAACCAGGCCGCCTGACTGAGGCCGCCGACCATCGTGGCGATCGCCTCGGCGGTGGACAGCGAGCCCGACGGCGTCTTCAGCGTCACCTTGCCGTCGGCGGTGGCGCCCGAGCGCAGCTCACGGAAGATGGTGAGCACGCGGGCGATCTCCTCGCCGACATTCTTCGGCACCGGCAGGTCAAGCCCACCGGCCATCTCGCCGACGCGCCGGGAGACGATGGAGACTTCCTCGTTCATGTCCTCAGGCAAGGGCAGCACCACGACATTGAGGCGACGCTTCAGCGCCGAGGAGAGCTCGTTGACGCCCTTGTCGCGGTTGTTGGCCGTGGCGATGATGTTGAAGCCGCGCTGCGCATAGATCGAAGTGTTCAATTCCGGCACCGGCATCATCTTTTCCGAGAGCACGGTGATCAGCGTGTCCTGGACGTCGGAGCCCATGCGCGTCAATTCTTCCAGGCGACAGAGCTTGCCGTCCTGCATGGCGCGGTAGAGCGGGGTCGGCACCAGCGCCTCCTGGCTCGGGCCCTTGGCCAACAGCTGGGCATAGTTCCAGCCATAGCGGATCTGGTTTTCGTCGGTGCCGGCGGTGCATTGCACGACCAGCGTCGAGTTTCCCATGATGGCGCCGGCGAGATGTTCCGACACCCAGGATTTCGCTGTCCCGGGAACGCCGAGCAGAAGCAGCGCCCGGTCGGTAGCCAAAGTGGCGACCGCCGTTTCCATCAATTGCCGGCGGCCGACATATTTCGGCGAAATCACCGTGCCGTCGCTGGCCTTGCCGCCCATCAGATAGGTGAGCACTGCTTTGGGCGACAGGCTCCAGCCGGCAGGCTTCTGACGGTCGTCGCCGCGCGCCAGCGCCTGCAGTTCCGACGCATAGATTTCTTCGACCGGAAGGCGGATGGCTGCGTTCATGCGATCGTCTCCAGTTTGATCATCTGTGGGATTGGTTCTGGGCAAGCGCCGCGTTGAGCCGCAGCAGACCGAGCGATGGCGATGCGGGCGGCAAGCCTGCGGCAACGACCTCGCCGATCAATTTTTCCGCCGTCGCCGCCGTGGCGAGAAAACCCATGGTTTCGAGATACTGCTCGGCGCTTCGTTTCATGATGTCGTTGTCACCCGAGACGGCGGCACGCAGCGCCGAAAGCGCCTTGCCGCTTGTGAGGTCGCCCCATTCCAGCCAGCCTGCTTCCGCGCCTTCAACCAGGGTGAGCGCGGCCAGATTTTGAGCGTCATTCAGGATCTGCCTGATCAGGAGACGTTTTCTGCCGCCGTCCAAACGCAACATGAGCTGGAGGACGAGAAGCGCCAACCTGCCGCCGGCGGCGACGAGCAGGTCCGCCAAACAAGCCACCGCCGCATCGCCGCCGGACGCCGAGACCATTCGAACGAGAAAGAGGTCGGCATTATCATCGACGCCAAACTGCCATGCCCCGATGAAATCGGACTCCGTCTTGCCGCAGTGAGCGACGAGATCGCCGAAATAACAGGACGCGAACAAGTCGGCGCGACGTGCCTGTTGCGCGGGCGACTTGATTTTTATCGGCGCATAGGTGGTGCGGCGCCGGATGAAGCCGGATTTGCCTTCCTCGATGAAAGCGGCGAGCTCGGCTATCGGATTCTCCGGTCCGCCATCAGTTGGATTGCCAGGTTCGCCCAACCTTGCCAGGAGCCGGCCGGCCATTTCGCGCACTTTGCCGGAGCGATCGGCGGACAAGCTCTTCAGAAACGGAACGTCATCGGTACCAAGGCCGAAACGCATGAGTTCGACAAGTGGAAGCCTGACCTCCGCCGGTTCGCTTGTCCCTTTGGTCTCGATGAGAGTCCGCGCCAAGGCAGGCCTGGTGCGCCGTAAATCGATCAAGGCAATACGGCGCGCGGCTGGATAGAAGTCGTCCCAGGTTTCCGCCGTCAGTTGCTCGCGGCCGGACCGTTTTTCGCCTTCGGCGCCTGCCTGCCAGTCGATCCAAGGCGCATAGACTTCCGGACTGTCCTGATCCGTCGCAGCGGGCATCCAGTCCATCGGATGCAGCACGAAGCCTCGGCTGGCGACGAGCGTGGCCACGCGGGTCTTGAGCCTCGCATCGGCTGCATATTTCAGTGCGGCACGCAGCGATGGCCGCAGCCGTTCGGGAAGCATCGGCAAGGCCAGCAATGGCAGTGGCGGACGGCGTTTCAAGGTTTTCGGCGCCGCCGGGCGAAGCGCGACATCCAGCGCCTGCGCGGCAATGGCCAGCAGCCGCCGCTCCTGCTCGTCCGGATTGGCCGCCGCCGCGACTTCCTTCCATTCGACGGGAGCAAATTCGAAAGCAGCGCCGCCGGAAATCCAGCCGTCGCGCAGCCTCGCCAGCGCTGCCTGATCGAGCTCGTTCACGACAGGTCGAGCCTCCCCATGCTGCTTTGCGAAGCCAGAAGCTCGAGCCTAGCGCCATTCCAGAGCGCGGCCGTCACCGCGAGGTTGAGACCGAGCAAGGTTTGATTAACCGAACCCGCGACAGGCAAGGCGATGCCATGCGGATCGTTCGCCGCCTGCCACCAGGCGCCGTCCCTTTCGTCCAGCGCGATCGCGCCGGCCGGCAGGATGAGCGGGCAATCGGACAGCCAAGGCGTTTTGTCCTGGAATACGGAATAAGCGGCGAGCGGATCGGTCTCGGCGCCGCCGGCGAACGCCGGCCATGCGCCAGGCGACGCGTCGCCCAGCCGCTCCGCGACCAGCGCCCTGAGCGGATTGCGGGATGGGTAGAACACCAGCCTCGCCTTGAAGCGGTCCCCGGGGGCAAAAGCGCCGGAGCGCCGCCCCGCTGATGCCGGGAAGAAATCGAGCAGGAGTGCAAATCGTGGAGTTGGACTCCTGAGATCGAGCAACCAGGTGGCGTGGCTCACAAGGCCGTCGCGCCGCGTCTCGATCTTTTCGCCAAGCACCTCCCAGTCGCTCTCGACCCGGACGGCATCGGGGTTGGCGAGGATCTGGTCGCGCGTCTCCGACGTCGAGACCAGGCGCTTCAATTCGGCATCGTCGGGCGCGGCACGCCAGGCCTTGCCGAGCAGCACCAGCTTGCCGAGCTCGCGGATCGCGGCGTCCGGGCGCTCCTCGCCGCGCAGCGCCATCAGCCGCGCCGGCAACTCGTCGATGCGCCCGGCGAGCGTCGTCGCCTTCAGATCGACAAGACGGCCGCGATGCGGCGGCAGCGTTCGCTGCTGGCACCGACAAAACCGGCGAGACCGAGCCGAAGCTGGTCGGCGATCCATTGGTCGAGCTCATCGAGCGCCGCAGAAACCGCGCTGCGCGTGTCCTCGGCCCGCTTGCGCTGCGCGGCCTCGCGGCGTTCGGCGGCAGCAGCGTCCTCAACAGGAGCGATCTCTTCCGGCCGCGATGCCTCGTCAATGCTTTTGCCTTCCGCGCGCGCGGGCGCTTGCGCCGGCGGCTGTCCTGGCTTGCGGCGCCGGCCGAGCCAGTCGTTCACCCAGTCGGGCGTCTGGTCGACACGCGCGAAGCTGTCGGGTGCCGTGGCATCGATCCACGCCAACGCCAGTATGTGCTTGCACGGAAATTTTCGCGACGGACACGTGCATTTATAGCCGTGATCGGAGGTATCGAATGCGACCCGGTACGGGTTGGATCCCGAGCCCTGGCATTCGCCCCAGATGAGCGGAAGCTGCTCATGTGCTTCAAGCCTCGGCCAGTTCGACCGCTTGGTCAGCTTGGCCGCGGCGCCAAGCGAAGCCTGATCGGGGGCCAATGCCTCGATTGTCTTCAAATCCAGCTGCAAGCCGCGCGCCTCTCACCACCCCGAGCAATGACGTCGCAACGATTGATAGCCGTTTGCGGCGCGCCGGTGTAGCTCCAGCCGCCGTAAAATTTGAGAACCTCTCTAACGTTCCTCCTGACAGTGCCGGTCAGGTCATTTGTGAACATTGTTCATTTTGCTCTTGAACGTCGTTCACGATGTGCTATAGTGCATCCGTGAACAGCGTTCAAGGCAATGTATCCGGCCTGAAACAGACCGGCGCCCATCCGGCTTAACGCTGAAACGAAAGGATCATATCGATGCTCGCCGACAGCCAAGCCCGCAAACAGTCAAGCGCCTGGAAGGCCTGGAGGCCGATCGTGGACGACAGATTCCAGGCGCCAAGAACAAGAAACAAATGGATTGGATTGAATCGCAGTAACGAAGTTTAACGGCTTCCCGATAAACAAGGCTCAAACCGCGCAACTGTCCGCTCAGTCCAATCGGATTGCCAGCCGGCCTTGCCCAATGGAAATTGCCATGAACACCCATCTGATGATGTCGCGGCGCTTCGCGCCTCTCTTCTGGACACAATTCCTCTCAGCCTTCAACGACAATTTCCTGAAGAACACGCTGGTGTTCCTCATTCTGTTCACGCTTGCCAAGGACCAGGCCGCGTCGCTGGTGACGCTGGCGGGGGCTGTCTTCATGGCGCCCTTCCTGCTGCTGTCGGCGCTTGGCGGCGAGATCGCCGACCGCTTCGACAAGGCGCTGATCGCGCGGCGGCTGAAGTTCACCGAGATCGCCGCGGCCGCCGTCGCCGTCGCCGGCATCGCGCTGTCGTCGATCCCGGTGCTGATGACGGCGCTGTTGATGTTCGGCACCATCTCGGCGCTGTTCGGGCCGATCAAATACGGCATCCTGCCGGATCATCTCGAGCGCAAGGAACTGCCCAAGGCCAATGCCTGGATCGAGTCGGCCACCTTCGCAGCGATCCTCGGCGGCACTATCGCCGGCGGCGTCGTCTCCGCCGACGGCATCGGCGTTTGGGTGTTCGGACCGATCATGATGGCGCTGGCCGTCGGCTGCTGGTTCGTCAGCCACTATATACCGTCCACCGGTTCGGCCGCGCCCAACCTTGCCATCGACAAGAACATCTTCCGCTCGACCTGGCGGCAGGTCGCCGACTTGCGCACCGACACGCGCATCTGGCGTGCCGGCCTGATGACCTCCTGGTTCTGGCTGGTCGGCGCCATCGTGCTTTCGATCCTGCCGACGCTGATCAAGGATTCGCTCGGCGGCGACGAGATCGCCGTCACCGCCTATCTCGCCGTGTTCGCCGTCTCGATCGCCATCGGCTCGGCCATCGCCGCCTGGATGTCGCAAGGACGAATGGTGCTGCTGCCGGCGCCGGTCGGCACCGCGCTGCTGGCGCTGTTCGGCCTGCATCTTGCCTGGACCATCGGCAGCATGCAGCCTTCGCCCAAGGCCGAGACGCTTGCCGCCTTCTTCGCCGGCCCGAATACCATCCGCGTCGCCATCGACCTCGCCGGCATGGCCATTGCCGCCGCCTTCCTGGTGGTGCCGACCTTCGCCGCCGTGCAGGCCTGGTCGCCGGAAGCGCGCCGCGCCCGCGTCGTCGCCGCCGTCAGCATCGTCAATGCGGGCTTCATGACCGTCGGCGGCATTCTCGTCGCGGCCATCCAGGCTGCGGGCGTCTCGATCGCCGGCATCCTGTTCGGCCTCGTCGCGGCCAACGCCGTCGCCGCCTGGCTGATGCTGAAATATCTGCCGACCAACCCCTTCCGCGACTTCGTCTCTATCCTCTTCCGCGCCTTCCTGCGCCTGGAGATCGAGGGCATCGAAAACCTCAAGGCGGCCGGCAAGGCGCCGATCTTGGCGCTCAACCATGTCAGCTTCCTCGACGGCCCGCTGGCGCTGACCCTGACCGACGAGGAACCAGTCTTCGCCATCGACTATACGATCGCACAGGCGTGGTGGATGAAGCCGTTCATGAAGCTTGCTCGCGCGCTGCCGCTCAATCCCGCGAAACCTATGTCGACCCGCACACTGATCAAGATCGTGCAGGGCGGCGATCCGCTGGTCATCTTCCCGGAAGGCCGCATCACTGTCACCGGCGGTCTGATGAAGGTCTATGACGGCGCGGCCATGGTGGCCGACAAGACCAGCTCGATGGTGGTGCCGGTGCGCATCGAGGGGCTGGAGAAGAGCTACTTCTCGCGGCTGACCTCGCAGCATGTGCGCCGCCGCCTGTTCCCGAAGGTCAAGGTGACCATACTGGAGCCGGTGAAGCTCGAAGTCGCGCAGGAACTGAAGGGCCGCCAGCGTCGCGCCGCGGCCGGCTCCGCGCTCTACCAGGTGATGTCGGACTTGGTCTTCCGCACCCAGGACATCGGCAAGACGGTACTGGAGAAGATCATCGAGACCGCCAACGAGCGCGGCATGAAGGAGCTCGCCGTGCAGGATCCGGTTACCGGGTCGCTGAGCTACGGCAAGCTGCTGACGGCCGCCGCGGTGCTCGGCGAGAAGTTCGAGCATCTCTATGCCGGCCAGCAGACATTGGGCATCATGCTGCCTAACGCCAACGGCGCCTGCGCGGCACTGCTCGGCGTGATGTCAGCCGGCAAGGTTCCGGCGATGATCAACTTCACCGCGGGCGCCGCGAACATCCTGTCGGCCTGCAAGGCAGCCGAGGTGCGCACCGTGCTCACCTCCCGCGCCTTCGTCGAGCAGGCAAAGCTCGGGCCGGTGGTGGAGGAGATCGGCCGCTCGGTCGACATCGTCTGGCTCGACGACCTGCGGGCCACGATCGGCCTCAAGGACAAGCTGCTCGGCCTGCTCCGCAAGGCGACGCCGCGGGTGGCGCGCAAGGCGGACGATCCGGCCGCGATCCTGTTCACCTCGGGCTCGGAAGGCACGCCCAAGGGCGTGGTGCTCACCCACCGCAACATCCTGGCCAATGCCGCCCAGGCCGCCTCGCGCATCGACTTCCATTCGGGCGACAAGGTGTTCAACGTGCTGCCGATCTTCCACTCCTTCGGCATGACGGCGGGCACGGTGCTGCCGCTGATCTCCGGCGTGCCGGTCTATTTCTACCCCTCGCCGCTGCACTACCGCATCGTGCCGGAACTGATCTACGGGTCGAACGCGACGATCATCTTCGGCACCGACACGTTCCTGTCCGGCTACGCCCGCACGGCGCATCCTTACGACTTCCGTTCGGTGCGCTACTGCTTCGCCGGCGCCGAGCCGGTCAAGGCCGCCACGCGCACGACCTATATGGAGAAATTCGGCCTGCGCATCCTGGAAGGCTATGGCGTGACCGAGACCGCGCCGGTGATCGCCATCAACACGCCGATGTACAACAAGTCGGGCAGCGTCGGTAAAATCATGCCCGGCATGGAGTATCGGCTGCAGCCGGTGCCCGGCGTCGATGAAGGCGGCCGGCTCTTCGTGCGCGGCCCGAACGTCATGGCCGGCTATCTGCGCACCGAGAATCCGGGCGTGATCGAGCCGCTCGCCGATGGCTGGCACGACACCGGCGACGTCGTGACAGTCGATGACGCGGGCTTCATCTCGATCCGCGGCCGCGCCAAGCGCTTCGCCAAGATCGGCGGCGAGATGGTCTCGCTGGCCGCGGTGGAGGCGCTGGCCGGCGAACTCTGGAAAGGCTCGCTTTCGGCCGTCGCCACGCTGCCCGACGCGCGCAAGGGCGAGAAGCTGATCCTGATCACGGAAGCGCCCAACGCCACCCGCGCCGACTTCCTGGCCTTCGCCAAGGCGAACGGGGCCATGGACCTGATGGTTCCGGCCGAAGTGCGCGTCGTGGCGAAAGTGCCGGTGCTCGGTTCCGGCAAGCTCGACTTCGCCGGCGTGACCAGGATGGTGCGCGGCGAGGAGGACCTGAAGGTCAAGGCCGCCTGACCCGCGCATGCGAACAGGCCGGCAACAAGCTCCGGCCTGTTCATTGCCAGTCCCTGCCGTTCACTCACATGTTGGCGGCGGTCGGGCGCACGATCACTTCGTTGACGTCGACGCCGTCGGGCTGTTCGAGCGCGAAGCGGATCGCGCGGGCAATGGCGTCCGGCTTCAGTGACTTTTGCCGCCACTCTTTCAACGCCGCTGCCACCTGCGGGTCGCTGATGTCGTCGCCCAATTCGGTCGCTGTCACCCCAGGCGAGATGATCGTGGCGCGGATGTCGTCGTGCTCCTGCCGCAGGCCTTCGGTGATCGCCCACACCGCATATTTCGTGCCACAGTAGACCGCCGCGGTGGGCAGCACGAGATGCGCGCCGACGGACGCCACATTGACGATGTGCGCGTTTTTCTGCGCGACGAAGCGCGGCAGCACCGAAGCGATCCCGTTCAGCACGCCGAAGATGTTGACGTTTATCATGCGCGCCCACTCATCGCGCTTCAGCGCGACAAGCGGCGACAGCGGCATGACGCCGGCATTGTTGACCAGCGCATCGATCTGCCCGAATTGGGCATGAGCGGCATCGGCGAAAGCCTCGAAGCTCTCGGCATCCGTTACGTCGAGCTCGCGCCAGGCGACGCGTTCACCGATTTCCTCGGCCAGCGCTTTCAGACGCTCGGCGCGCCGGGCTCCGATGAACAGTCTGGCGCCGGCCGCGGCAAGCTCTCGCACCGTCGCTTCGCCGATGCCGCTCGATGCGCCGGTGATGAGTACAACCTTGTCTTTCAGTCCCGTCATGATCGTTCCTTTTTGGCTTGCGGTGACGGGATGGAAAATGGCGCCGCACAGGCGAAGACCGGTAGCGCGATCGTCCAAAGAGTTTGCACAATCCTCCAAACGAGGCAGACAAGCCTTGCAACATTCCGCGTCATGCAGATTTATGCGGCATGGAAAAAATCACCGAACTGGCCGGGCTGATTGCGCGGCATGCCCCGGACTCAGGCATGTCCGGCACCGCGATCCCCCGGCTGACGCTCATTCGTGCCGACCGGCCCAGCGCGCCGGTGCCGGCGGTCTATGAAGCTTCGCTTTGCATAATCGCCCAAGGGTCGAAGCGCGTCTCGCTGGCAGACCAGAGCGTGGTCTATGATGCATCGAGCTATCTTCTTGTTTCGGTCGACCTGCCTCTGGTCGGCCATGTTCTCGAGGCCAGTCCGGCCGCACCATATTTATGCTGCAAGATCGACTTCGACCTCGCGGCACTTGCCGATCTGCTGGTGACGGAGCGGCGGGCTTCTGGCGAAAAGGACTTGCCTGTGCTTGCTGTCTATCCAAGCGACCCGGACCTGATCGATGCCGCGAGCCGATTGGTGAAGCTGCTCGATCGCCCCGAAACCGTCGACGTTCTGGCCCCGCTGATAGAGCGCGAAATCCTCTACCGTCTGCTTACCGGTCCGCATGGCGCAACGCTTCGTCAAATGGGAACCGTGGACAGCCACCTGAACCAGGTGAGCCGCGCGATCGCCACGATTCGGAACGGCTTCCAGGCGCAGTTGCGGATCGACGAGATTGCCGCGGCGTCAGGCATGAGCGCGTCGTCGTTTCATGCTCACTTCAAGGCGATCACGCGCATGACTCCACTGGAATATCAAAAGCAGCTACGCCTGCAGGAAGCGCGAAGGCTGATGCTGGCCGACGGGGCCAACGCCGGCACGGCCGGTTTCGCGGTCGGCTATGACAGCCCGTCCCAGTTCAGCCGCGAATATCGGCGCCTGTTCGGCGCCCCGCCCCGTCAGGACATCGAGCGTCTTCAGGCCATGCCCGGCTCGGCCGCAGCCTATTGAGGCTTTGGCCGAACGGGGTGCAGCTGTCAAACAGGCCCTGGATCGCCGGAGATTTTGTGCCGGACCGATCGGCTCAGGCCGCGTATCTTGCCATGACGGGCTGCCTCGACCACTGGGCATACCAGGTGTCGAATAGCTTGAGCTGCTGCTCGGCATAGCCGCGCTGGCTGTCGCTCAGCGCATCCGTCTCGTTGAAGTGCAGCCTGTATTCGGGATTACCCTTCAGCACCATCATGTGCTTGAAATAGAGCACGAGGTCCGGACCCTCGTCGAAAGAGGACAGCACGGCCAGTGCCGCGTCCAGCTCCTGCGCCAGCCGGCGCGCTTCGGCATCGCCTTGCGCCGCCGCTTGGCTGAGACCCACCAGATGCAGCACTTCCTTCGGCAGGACATTGCCTATGCCGGTGATGGCGCCGGATGCTCCGCAATTGACGAAGCCGTGGAAGACGGCGGTGTCGACGCCGATCATCAGCGCAACGTCGTCGTCGCGGCTGGTTATGTTTTCCGCCGCGTAGCGCAAATCCGCCGGGCCGCCGAACTCCTTGAAGCCGACCAGGTTCGGATGCTCGGCGCGCAGCGCGAAGAAGAGATCGGCGCGCGTGGCAAAGCCGTAATAGGGGCTGTTGTAGATGACGGCCGGCAGGTGGGGCGCGGCGGCAAGGATCGCCTTGAAATGATGGCGCTGCGCCGTCACCGACGGCCCGCGCGACAGAACGCGCGGTATCACCATCAGGCCCCGCGCGCCGACCTTTTGCGCGTGGGCGGCGTGCGCCACGGCGCTGGCGGTGTTGACCGCGCCGGTGCCGACGATCACCGGGACGCCGGCCTTCACCAGGCGCTCGACGCCTTCCATGCGCTGCGCGTCGGTCAGCAGCGGCCAGTCGCCCATGGAGCCGCAATAGACGACGGCCGACATGCCGGCGGCGATCAGCTCGCGTCCCTTGCGCACCAGCGCGTCGAAGTCGGGAAGGCGGTCATCGGTGCAAGGCGTCATCAGCGCCGGCATGCAGCCGGAAAAAACATTGGCGGGCATTTTCGAAGTCTCCTTGAGGCAGGCATGCGGAATGACCAGTTTGGCCCGACGCAGCACCGCTTGCCAAGCAGATAGTCGCTTTTCCGGCTGAAGAGAGCCTCAAACGGTCACCACGATCTTGCCGAACTGTTCCCCTGCTTCCAGAAAGCGGTGCGCTTCGGCGATCTCCTCGAACGGAAACGTCCTGGCGACAATCGGCTTCAGCGCGCCTGAGGCGAGGCCGCCGAGGATGAAGGTCTTGGCGGCTTCAAGCCGGGCAGGATCACCAGTGATCTCGTGGACGAGGTAGCCGCGCAGCGTCAACGTCTTCGCCAGGACCTCGAACAGCGGGAACGGCGTCGGCTCGGGGCTGAGGCCGCCATATTCGATGAGAATGCCGCCGCGCGCCATGGCGGCCGTAAGCGGCGTGAAGATCGGGCCGCCGACCGCGTCGAGGACGACGCGCACGCCTTGCGGTGCTATCTCCCTCAGCCTCGCTTCAATATCCTCCTCGGCAGAGGCCACCACATGCGCCGCGCCGGCGTCGAGCAGCGCCATCTTCTTGGCCGATGTTCGGGTGACGGCGATCGGCACCGCGCCAATTCTGTTGGCGATCTGGATGGCGGCCAGTCCGACGCTGCTCGACGCGGCGGTGATGACGACAGGCTCGTCAGGGCCGAGACGCGCGATATCGACCAGCGCGCCATAGGCGGTGAGATATTGCATCCATGTCGCGGCGGCGGCCTCGAACGAAAGCGATGGCGGATGTTTCACCACAAGCTCGGCGGGAAAATTCACGAGCTGGCCATAGGCCGGCCAGCGCGCCATCGAGCGCGGCGGGATGATGCTGACTGCATCGCCCAGTGCGAAGACTTCCACGCCGGCTCCACCGCCTCGACGATCCCCGCCGCTTCGAGGCCGAGGCCCGATGGCAGCGTCGGCGTCTCGATGTAAGAGCCGTTGCGCATCAAGGCTTCGGCGCGGTTCAAGCCCAGCGCCCTGACGCGCATCCGCACCTCGCCGGGGCCTGGCGACGGAACATCCATATCTTCGATGCGAAGCACCTCGGGACCGCCGTGACTGTGAAAGCGAACAACCTTTGTCATCCTGCAACTCCAAACCCACCTGATGGAATGGACTATGCAGCGGTATCGAGAACCGATAAATCTGCACGCAGACAGAACAGTCGAAACGGTTGGTTTTGAATATGGATCGCCTCGAAAGCATGGAGGTGTTCGTCAAGGCTGTCGATCTCGGCTCGTTCGCGGCCGCCGCGGCGGCGCTCGACCTGTCGGGGCCGATGGTCGGCAAGCATGTCCGCTTCCTCGAAGAGCGGCTCGGCATGCGGCTCATCAACCGCACCACGCGCCGGCAGAGCCTGACCGATTTCGGGCGCGCCTATTACGAGCGCTGCCGCATCGTGCTGGCCGAAGTGCAAGCGGCCGATGCCTTGGCAGCCGATCAGTTGTCCGAGCCGCGCGGCACACTGCGCGTGACGATGCCGGCGCATTTCGGTCGCCACTGCGTCACGCCGATCCTAATCGAGCTGGCCCGGCGTTATCCGACGCTGGAATTGGACCTGTCGCTCAGCGATCGCTTCGCCGATCTCGTCGAGGACGGGTTCGACCTGGCGATCCGCACCGGCACGCTGGACGACAGGGCCGGCATCATCGCGCGCCGCGTCGCGCGCCAGCGCATGATCGTCTGCGCGTCGCCGTCCTACATCGAAAGCTTCGGCCGACCGCATCAGCCCGAAGAGATCGCCAGCCATCAGGCGATCATCTACCGGCGGCTCGGCCACGTGCTGCAGCCATGGCTGTTTACGCGCGACGATGACTCGGTGACGCAGATCGCCCCCGCCGGCCGGCTGCGGCTCGACGACCTCGACGCCATCGCCGATGCGGCAACCGATGGCATGGGACTGGCCTGGCTGCCATACTGGCTGGTGCGTGAACGCATCGAGGGCGGCACACTGGTCCGCCTGCTGCCTGAGCGACGCGACTATCTCTATGACTGCCACGCGCTTTGGCTGCAGACGCCGCACCTGCCGCTGAAAGTGCGGCTGGCCATCGACGCGCTGGCGGCGGGATTGCCGAAGATGATGAGCTAAGTCCACGCCGTTTCAGTCGCTGCATCACACCGAGCCGCGTCAGCACCTTCGTCGCGAACAGATGATCGTAAGCCCCAAAACCTTCAGCACTGCGGCGGGTTCGACGTCTATGCGCTGGAAGTCTCATGCCTTTCACACCGTAGAGCGCAGAATGGCCTGCATATGTTCTGGCAGGTCGAGCTCGCCGCGCGCCTCGACCTCCAAAAGATATCTGGCCTTGGCCAGGCGGTCGCCTTGCTTGACCGCCCGATAGGCGCAGATGGCCAGCAGCGCCCTCTCCTCCTCTCGCCCGGCCTCGATGTGGTCACGGCTATGGCTGCCCCTTTTGTGGACGGCCTTGCCGAACGCTGCGTACGCTGCCTTGTGCGCCTCAATCAGGGCGAACAGGTCATCGGATGGTTGCCGGTCACGCCTCGGCGCCTTCGTGCTGTGACCGTTTGCTGCGACGGTCGAGGCGACGACCGCGCAGCCGGAATGAAAAAGCAAGGCGCGGCGGCTGATCCTGGACGTGGCGAACTCTCCTCTTCACTTTACGGCAGGTCCGAGCGGATGCCGTGAACATCGCCAACACCGTAACACAACGGTTCGCGCATTCATGTCAGGATGGAATAGCGAGGAAAACGCGCTTGAGGCTCGAGCGCGAAATATTCGAGCGGCGGCGGCCGACCGGGACCGGAGCCGGTGAAGGGATCGACATCCAAATGCAGGGCGAGCGCGTCGCCGGTCTGATCGGCGGATTCCCGACGCAGATAAGAAAAAGGCCGGGCGCGAAAGCGGCCCGGCCAAAGTATGAAGGTCATAACCTTCAGAGGGGAACATCGCCCGGCGCAATGGGAGGAAAACACCGAGCGATGGTTCCTATGTGGGCCTGAAGCGGCATATTTTCCACGAACGGAATTCCAAAAAAGACGGGAAACGCGAAAAAATCTCGCTCAAACCCAACGAAATCGTCAGCCGATGGCCGCTGCTTTTTCCAGAAGGTCGGCATAGTGACGCCGCGCCACGTCGGGATGCGACCGCAGGCGGCTTTTCAGCACATTGGTTCCGACGTTGCGGAAGAGCGGATTGTCAGGATCGCTGGCCGGGCCGCGCGCTTCGGCCGCGAGCTCCTCGGGCAGGTCGAGCAGCGGGATAATGGCATCGAGCCGGGCGCTGAAGAAGAACGGCACCGAAATGCGTTCGACGCCGGCCGGCGGCGTGACGACGCGATGCACGGTTGCCCTGAGATAGCCGTTCGAGGCGAGCTCCAGCAACTCGCCGATGTTGACGACGAGCGTTCCCGGGATCGGGTCGACATCGACCCAGCTGCCGTCATATTCGACCTGGAGGCCCTTGTTCTCGTCCTGCAGCAGAAGCGTGAGAAACCCGCCATCCTTATGCGCGCCGACGCCCTGGTCGTCGCCGGTGGCATTGCGGCCGGGATAGCGCACGATCTTCATGCGATGGTTCGGTTCGCCGCGATAGATCGGATCGAAAGCGTCCTCCGGCTGGTCGAGCGACAGCGCGAAGGCTTTCAGCAGCCGGATCGCCACATCGGTCGCCTTGGCCTGCCAGGCAAGCAGCGCGGGCTTGAGATCGGGGAGCGCGGCCGGCCACTGGTTCGGGCCCTGCAGCCGCGTCCAGGCCGGCACGCCTGGCCCTTGCGGAATGGTCGCGCGTTCGACGCCGATGTCGAGCTGCTCGCGCCAGTCGGCCTTGCCCCTGGTCAGCTCGCCGCCGGCGCGCGTATAGCCGCGAAACTGCGGCGACTTCACCATTTCGATGTCGAGCTTGTCGGCCTCCGGCAAGGCGAAGAAGCGACGCGCGGCGCCCAGCACCGCATCGATCTCCGGCTGGGTGATGCCGTGGCCGCTCAGATAGAAGAAACCGACATCGCGGGCGGCGGTGCGCAGATCGAACAAGAATGTCCGCAGTTCCGATGCGCCCTGCTCCAGGCGGTCGAGATCGAGCACCGGAATTATTCTTGCCATGGACAGGCTCCTCTTGGCGCCAACTCTTTGTTTTTCGCGATTCCGGACGGAAAACCGCTGCGCACTTTCCCCGAATTGCTCCAGCTACCCCGCGGCACGATGACATGCGCGCCATTGCGGGTGAAGAAACGCACCGCCCAATCTCGTTGCAAACGGAGCAAGCCGGCGCTCAATTCCCGTCTTTTGCGGCAAATTGCGTTCGCGCCGGCGCCCTTGCTCGCCCGGTCAGCGATGATCCAGCCGCGCGACGAGCCGGTCGCCGATCCACTGGATGCCGCAGACCAGCACGATGAGAACGACGACCACGGCAACCATGACGCTGGTCTCGAAGCGCTGATAGCCGTAGCGGATGGCAAGGTCGCCGAGGCCGCCGGCGCCAATGGCGCCGGCCATGGCCGACGCGCCGACCAGCGTCACGAGCGTCACGGTGAAGCCCGCCACAATGCCGGGCAGCGCCTCCGGCACCAGCACCTCGCGGATGATCGTCCAGCGATTACCACCCATGGCGCGCGCCGCCTCGATCAGCCCGTGGTCGACCTCGCGCAGCGACACTTCGGCGATGCGGGCGTAGTAGGGCGTGGCGGCGATCGACAACGGCACGATCGCCGCCCAGGTGCCGATCGAGGTGCCGACGATCAGCCGCGTCACCGGGATCAGCGCCACCAGCAAAATGATGAAAGGAACCGACCGGAAGCCGTTGATGACGGCGCCGAGAGTACGGTTGACCCAAAGGCTCTCGGCGATGCCGCCGCGATCGGTGGCGACCAAGGCAAGGCCGAGCGGCAGGCCGAAGACGAGCGATATGATACCGGACGCGCCGGTCATCAGCACCGTTTCCCAGATCGAGCGAAGCAGGAGTTCAAACAGGACCGGCGACATGGCCAAGCACCTCCACCCGAGCGCCGCGGTCCTTCAGGAATGTCGTCACCCGCGCAAGATGCGCGGCTTCAGCGCCGGCAACGGCCAGGAACAGCGTGCCGACAGGCTGACCTTGGACATGATCGACGCCGCCCTGCACCAGGCGGAATTGGCCTGGCACCGCTGCGGCAAGATCGGAAAGCAAAGCACCGCGCGCTGCCTCGCCGGCCACATCGATCCGGAGAATCGTTTCGGCGCCTTCGCCCGGAGCCAGCCGGCCGGCGATCTCGGGCGGCAATTGCGGCCGGATGCTGCCGAGCAGGCTGTGGGTGATCTCCGATTTCGGATTGGCGAAGACCTGCCAGACGGCCCCTTCCTCGACGATCCGGCCGGCATCGATCACCGCCACGCGGTCGGCGATGGAACGGATCACCTCCATCTCGTGGGTGATGAGCAGGATTGTGAGACCGAGCCTGGAATTGATGTCCTTAAGCAGCGCCAGGATCGAGCGCGTCGTCTCCGGATCGAGCGCCGAAGTCGCCTCGTCCGACAAGAGCAGCGCCGGCCGCGCGGCGAGCGCCCTGGCGATGCCGACGCGCTGTTTTTGTCCGCCCGACAGCGACGCCGGATAGGCCTTCGCCTTCTCCGAGAGGCCGACCAATTGCAGCAGCTCGGCCGCGCGCGCCATACGCTCGGCGCGCGGGCGGCCCTCGATCTTGAGTGGCAACGCGACATTCTCCTCGACGGTCTTGGCCGACAGAAGGTTGAAGTGCTGGAAAACCATGCCGATGCGGCGGCGCAGCGGCTGCAACTCGCGTTCGCTGAGACGGCTGATCTCGCGGCCCTCGATGAAGACCTCGCCGGAATCGGGCCGCTCCAGCCCGTTCAGACAGCGGATCAGCGTCGACTTGCCGGCACCGCTGCGGCCGATGATCCCGAGGATCTCGCCCTTCTGAACGGTCAGCGACACACCGTCGAGCGCCGGCGTCGCGCCGAAGCGGCGCTTCAGGCCGACGAGGCGGACAACGTCTTCCCGCCCGGTCGGCTGGATGTGGATCGGATCGGCCCGTTCGGCCGTGACATGCTGGTTCATTTCCATGTCCGTTTCTGTGCCGCGCAAACGCGACGGCGGCCCGCTCAGCAGCGGGCCGCCTATTTCTGGCAGCCAGGCGCCGATCAATAGGCGCTGATCCCGGTGCCCTTGTAGACCTTGTCGAATTCGGCCTTCACCGTTTCGTTCTGGTAGGAAGCGACCAGCGTCTTCACCCATGGCTCGTTCTCGTTGCCCGCCTTGACAGCGATGAAGTTGCGATAGGGATTGTCTGCCACCGGCTCCTGCGCGATGCGGTTTTCCGGGCCGAGGCCGCTCTTCAGCGCCCAGTCGGTGTTGACGACGGCGGCGTCGAGATCGTCCACCGAGCGGCCGACGATGCCGGCGTCGAGTTCCTTGATCTCAAGCTTCTTCGGGTTGTCGGCAATGTCGGCGGTCGTCGCCAGGATGCCCGTGCCGTCCTTGAGCTTGATCAGGCCTTCATGCTCCAGGACATGCAGTGCGCGCCCTTCGTTGGAGGGATCATTCGGCAGGCCGATCACCGCGCCTTCGGGCAAATCGGCGACCTTGGCATGCTTCTTCGAATAAAGGCCGATCGGCCAGACGCCGGTATAGCCGACCGGCACGATGTGGTAGCCTTGCGTCTTGATCTGGTTGTCGAGGTAGGGCTTGTGCTGGAAGGCATTGGCGTCGATCTCGCCGCGGTCCAGCGCCTCGTTGGGCTGGGTGTAATCGTTGAAGACGACGGTCTCGATGGTCAGCCCTTTCTTGGCCGCCTCGGCCGTGACGACGCGCCAGACATCCTCATCCTCACCGCTGATGATGCCGACCTTGATCGACTTCTTGTCCTCGCCGAAGGATGGCGACGGCGCACCAAGACTGATGACGGCCAATGTCGTGGCGAGAAGCACGCCAAGTCCGGCGCGCCTGGTGACTGACGTAACGAGAGACTTTGAAGCGTCGGACATGATGCGTTCCTTGCAATCCTGAAATCAGTTCGGCCTGGCGGAATGCGAAGCCTTGTTTTCAGGATCATCAATGCTGCCTCATCGGGCAAAGAAGCGCATTTCCTCTGAAGCGGAGTGCGGGAAATATTCTCTCAAAGATTTGATGACTTGGAGCACGCCCGTTGAGCGGATGTTCGATATCGTAAAGGCGGCAGCGCCTATGAAGCGCGCCGGGCAAGGCGCAAGGGCAATCGGTCGCCTCCCGGCAGCGACGAGACGGACGGCAAGCCGCGCGCCTCCTGCGTGGCAAAGCCCAATCGGGTCAGGCAGGCCCGCGCCAGGGCCGCATTGCTGTCGATGACCAATACTCCGGCCGGATCGTTGAGGCTGGCGGCCACCACGGACAGTTCGGTGCAGCCGAGAAGTGCCACATCGGCGCCGGCCATTTGCGCGAGATCGAGCGCGCGCTCAGTCTCAGCCGCGGCTTCCGCAATCGAGCCTGCCTTTACGAGATTGATCGCGCTGTCGACGCGTTCCTGGAATTCCGCGTCTGCCGGAACGCAGACCTCGAACCCCGCCGGCGAAATCCTGTCCTGATAAAAGCCGGAGGCAAGCGTGCCCCGGGTTGCGAGGTTCGCAACTCTGCCCCGGTCCAGGCTCCGGCGGATCTCCGCCACCACCGCGTCGCCGATGTGGATGATCTCGGCTGGCGAGTTCGCCGCCAGCTTTTCGTACCAATGATGGGCGGTGTTGCAGGGCATAGCGATACAGGAAACGCCGAGCGCGTTGAGCGTCGAGACCGCAGCTTGCAGCGGCGCCAGCGGCCCGTCATGACCAGCCAGGATCGCTTCGGTCCTGTCAGGCAGTTGCGGCACGCTGAGGATGACGGAAGGCACATGCTCGTTGTCGCGCAGCGCCCCGGTCATCCGGGTCAGCTTAAAGTAGAAGTCGGCCGATGCGAGCGGCCCAAGACCGCCGATGATGCCGAGCTGCGGACGGATGCCGTCGTCGATCATCGGGCGGGCTCGGCTTCGAGCTCTTGCGCGACGGTTTCAGCAGCCTGCGCCGCTTCCCGATGGCTGGGCGCGATCATTGCCGTGCTTGCGGCCACGGTGGAGACGCTGGACAGCGTCATCAGCGTGTCCACGGCCGCGTCCACCGCGACGAACAGGACGAACGCCGCCTCGAAGGGAAGCTTCAGATAGCCACAGACAATGGACATCTGCGACAGGATGAGCAGGCTGCCCATGCCGCCTGTCGTCAACGCCAGAAGCGCGGAGACGACACCGACAAGCAAGAGGTCCGGGATCGCCAGGGGATGGCCGTAGAGCTGGGCGATGAACAGGACGCCCGAGGTGTAGACCAGCGCCGGGCCGGTTCGCAGAAGCGCAGCCTGCAGGGGCACGAGCAGCTCGACGACCACCAGATTGAACCTCAGGCGCTCTGTCAAAAGGTTGATGACCCAGGGCAGCGAGGCGACCGTGGAGCGCGTTGTGATGGCCACCATCAGAAGCGGCTGAAGGGTCTTGATCGTGGCCCAGTAGCTTCGCCGCGAGCGTATGGCGATGACGGCAAACGCGCCGGCGAGGAATGTCACGCAGGAAAGGCCCATCACCAGCAGGTAGCCACCCATCAGCATCAGCGGCTTGATGCCGGTCGACGCGGTCTGGTCGGCGATCAGGATGAAGGTCGCGAAGGGCAATCCCCAGACGAACCAGTTGGTCAGCACCGTGCAGGCCTTGTACACCGCGTTGAGCGCCTGTGAGAGGCTGAGCGACGAGGGCTGGGGAATCTTGCCCATCGCGAGCCCGAAAAGCAGGCAGAACAACAGGACCTGGATGGTCTGGCCCGAGGCCAGCGCGTTGAAGACGTTGTTCGGCACCAGATCCAGGAAGATCGAATGTCCGCTGTTCGGATCCCCGGTCGACGGCGGCGGCTGGAAGGGGAATGCGAGATCGGTGGAGACGCTGCCTTGCGAATTGATGAACTCGCCGAGCTCGATACGCGACTGCGGGTTCTCGATCTGGCCGGGCTTGAGGATCAGCGAATATGTGCCGCTGACCAGCACGGCAAGGAACGACACGACCAGTACCGCTATGCCGACCTTGCCGAGGTAGCGGACCGATTTCGGGTCCTGGACCATGGCGGTGATGGAGAAGATCACCGACGAGACCAGATAAGGCAGGACGACCATCTTGAGGACATTCAGGTAGACCTGCGCGACAGGGCTGATCGCATGGGCGAAGGCCGGGTAATAGAGGCCGCACAGGATCCCGGCCAGGATCATGATGATCGTCGTCGCCGGCGAGCGCAGGATGCGCTTTGCCGCCAGGCGCCAATCGAAAGGCATGGCTGCGGCTACATCCGATACAGCCATTGTCAGGCTTTGCTCCCCTGGCGATAACGCGCGATGATCTCGTCGGTGTTGAGGACCTGCTGGCCTCGCGCGAGATCGAGATAGAGATCGACGAACGCCGCAAGATGCGGGTTGTCCGGACTGATGCCGACCGCGATCGTGTCGACCTTGTCCGTCAGCGTGATCGAGCGCGCGACCACCGTCATCGACGGATCGTCGACCATCAGCTTCTTGATCTCGAAATCGTCGCGATAGGCGAGGTCGATCGTGCCGTTGCGGATCGCATCGATCACCGTGTTCCAGCCGGCGAAGCGCTGGATCGTCGCGTGCGGAAACGTGGCGGCCGCGTAGGTGGCGAAGGACGAGCCTTCGATCACGCCGAGATCGCCGGAGAAGTCGCGGATGATCTGCTCAGGCGGCTTGCCTTGCGTGATGCGCGCCAGGTTGACGCGGTTCGCCAGCAGCCCCTGGTGCAGCATGGCGTATGGCCGCGAATAGAGGATCGAGCGGCCGCGCCGGAGGGTGCGGCTCAGCTTGCCGACCGCCAGGTCCGCCTGGCCGGACGTCAGCTGCTGCACCATGGCGTCGAAGGTCCCGGCTGATCGGTCGAACACCGGTTCGACGCCGAGTTCCGCGGCTATGCCACGCGCCAGGTCCATATCGATGCCGCTGTCCCCAGAGCCGTCGGCCGGGAAGAAGGGATCGGAAGCGAAAGCCGGCATGGCGATGCGTAGCTTGTTGTCGCTGACGATGGGTTTGGGAGCGTCTTGCGCCTGGGCCGGCGTGGCCAGGGCTTGCGCCTGCGCGAGCAGCAGCCCTCCGCCTCCGGCTGCAAACAGCGTGCGACGTGTAAGCGGCATGCGCATTTCTCTATCGTGCAGGAGAGCCGGACAACAATTCTGACCGATGCGCAGTATGCACGCCGAAGTTAAGTAAAGGTATCTTTTGTTTTGCGCTTTTTTACATTGCAGACGGCTGAAACGGCATCAGGAGACATGCAGACTTTCTAAAATAAACGAGTCCGCGACGGGGCGTGTTGTTGTCCGGTTCGTGCGAGGGATCGTCAGAACGTCTCGACCCAGGGCCTCAGCTCGACCTCGAAGCTCCACGCGCTGCGATGCTGGCGATGGACGGCGAGATAGGTCTCGGCGATCGCATCGGGCGAGAGGCGACGATCCGGCCGGTCGGACTCGGGCGCCTGCCCGGCCGGCTCGATCTGGCCGTCGATGATGAAATGCGCGACGTGGATGTTCTTCGGACCGAGCTCGCGTGCCATCGATTGCGCCAGCCCGCGCAGGCCGAATTTCGGCATGGCGAAACCGGCGGAACCGGAGAACCCTTTCAGGCTTGCGCTGGCGCCGGTGAACAGGATCGAGCCGGAACCACGTGCAAGAAGCCGGCGCGCCGCCTGCTGGCCGACAAGGAAGCCACCATAGGCGCCGACGAGCAGGGCTTGCTTGACCGCTTGCGCGTCGAGTTCGGCGATTGGGCCGCGCGTGCGGCCGCTGGCGTTGAAGACGGCAATTTCGAGGGGACCTGCCTTGTCGGCCGTCTCGAAGAGGCGCTCCACGGAGGCTGCGTCCGATACGTCTGTTTCGAGGGCCTGCGCGCCGGTTTCCTTGACCAGCGCGGCCAGTTTGTCGACGTTGCGGGCGGCAAGGACGACACGGAAATCCTGCTTGGCGAGAAGTCGCGCCAGTGAGGCGCTTAACCCGGAACCGGCGCCCGCGATCACTGCGACGTTGGCTGCCATGGCATTTTCTCCTTGCGATAGTCCATCCGGGCAGTCGCCCGGCCGATGGTCTTGTTCGCAGCCTCGCGCCTTCTTCGCCGAGAGGCAAGAACGGCGTTGCTCCGTTTTCACCATTCGATGCAAAAAGCCGTCGGTCTATGCGCCGCCTGCTCGGGTGTAGCGAGACACTTGCCTGCCGGGCCGATCCGTCCGACACGTGAATGAAGGGCGATTCGAGGAACGACCATGGAACCAATCTGGGCTGTCGGCCTGATGACCGGCACGGTACTCGATGGCAATATCGACGTGGCGCTGATCAAGACGGACGGCGAGCGCATCGCCGACACCGGCACCTACACGCTGGCCCCCTATCCGCAATCGATCCGCGCCCTGCTGGAAGAAACGCTGCGCCAGGCGCGCGCCTGGAATTTCGAAGGGCCGGAGCCGGCGATTTTTCGCGAAGCCGAGGAGGCGCTGACGCGCGCGCAATCGGCGGCGGTCAGGGATCTGGTCGAGAGCCAGGGGATGAGCATGGCCGATATCGGCGTCGTCGGCTTCCACGGCCAGACCGTGCTGCATCGCGCCCCGCAGCCGGGGCGCATCGGCCGCACCCGCCAGCTCGGCGATGGCGAGCTGATGGCCTCGCTGCTCGGCACCAAGGTCGCCTATGATTTCCGCTCGGCCGATGTCGCGGCCGGCGGGCAAGGCGCGCCTTTGGCCGCCGCCTATCATGCCGCGTTGCTTAAAGAGGCGGACGACAGCGGCGACACCGCGGTGCTCAATCTCGGCGGTGTCGGCAACATCACATGGTGGGACGGCAAAGACGCAATCGTCGCCTTCGACACCGGTCCGGCCAATGCGCCGGTCAACGATTTCATCAAGTCGAAAGGCCTCGGCGAGATGGACCGCGACGGCAGGCTGGCCGCCGCAGGCAAGGTCGACGAGGAACGGCTCGCCAGGCTCTTGCAGCATCCGTACCTGACGAAGCCCTATCCGAAATCGCTCGACCGCTTCGACTTCACCGCGGCGATGGCCGAAGGGCTGAACGCCGAGGACGGCGCTGCGACGCTGACCGCCTTCACCGTCTCGGCCGTCGGCAAGGCGCTCGACCTGTTGCCGCGTCGACCGAAGCGGCTCGCGGTCAGCGGCGGCGGTCGTCACAACCCAACGATGATGGCAATGCTCGAGAGCCGCGCCGGCGTCGAAGTGGTGCAGGCCGAGACGCTCGGATGGAAGGGCGACGCGGTCGAAGCAGAGTGTTTTGCTTTCCTCGCCGTGCGCGTGCTGCGCGGCCTGCCGATCAGCTTTCCGAGCACCACCGGCGCGCCAAAGCCGATGCGCGGCGGAAAACTGGCGGGCTGATCAGGCCGACAGCTTCTTCTGCAGGAAGACACGGCTGCGGCCGATGGGGAAGTCAGGCAGCGTGCCGAACGGTTGATAGCCCTGGCGCCGGTAAACCTTCTCGGCGATCGGATTGAAAGTGTCGATCCAGGCGCTGTGGCAGCCGCGCGCGGCAGCCTCCTGTTCGGCCGCGTCGAGCATGCCGGCGGCAATGCCTTTTCCGCGCAGTCTTTCGTCGACCCACAGCCACTGCACGTAGAGCCAGCCCCAGGCGGTGTAGCCGGAAATACCGGCAACGAGGGTGCCGGTATTTCCGCGCACGAAAACCGCGAGCGACTTTCGGCCTGACGCTCCGACATCGGCATCGTTGAAAGCGGTAAGGCTTGCGCCCAGGAAAGCGAGGTCCTGCGGCGAGGGCTCGGCGGTGATCTCGAGACTCGTCTTCATCGGCTGCGACTCCGGTTCGCAAGCCAGCCTTAGAGCAATTCCAGGAAAAGTGCGAAACAGTATTCCGGCCGCAAGCGAAGACTGAGGCCTGTCACCGCGGGCCGACTGACCGCCAAGCCGCTGCGCCCGCCGCCACCAGCATCAATCCCGCGGCGATCAAGGCGCAGTGGGCGAAGCCGAGGCTCGTGTAGAGCGGGCCGAAGCCTGCCGTGCCGACGGTGACGGCGAGATAGGTAACCGCGCTGTTCAGGCCCATGATGGTACCGCGCCGCGCCGGGTCGAGCGCGGTGAGGCGCATGACCAGCACGTTCAGCCCGAAATGGTTGGCGAGGCCCCAGACGGCGATCGTCGCGATCAGCAGGCCGAAGCCGCCGCTTGCCAGCGCGATCGCGACATAGACGGCGGCGACGAGAAGATAGGCGAAAGGCATGATGCGGCGGGCGCCGAGGCGGTCGATGACGCCGTCGAGCAAGGCGGCCGCGCCGAAGCCGAGACCGTAGGCGACCGCCGCCAGGCCGTTGGCGCTGACCGGCTCGCCGAGGGCTTGGTGAAGATGATCGCCGAGATAGCCGTAGACGCCGTAGAAGGCGGTCATGAAGGCGCCGCAGGCAATGAGCAGCGGCAGGATGCCGGGAACGGCGAGCGCGCCGAGCGGCGACGGCGCAGGGCCGCTTTCCCCGGTGTCGTGGAGCGAGCTCATCGCCAGGCCGGCAACGGCCGCTCCTGCGAGCAGCGCAACGGCCGCGAAGACGGCGCGCCAGTGGATAAGATCGGCAATCACGGCCGACAGCGAGACGCCGGCGACCATGGAAAGCGTCCAGCCGGTCAGCACGACCCCGATGGTGCCGCTTTCGCGGCCGGGCGGCGCGATCGCGGCCGAGCTGGCATAGATCGCCGGCATGGCGATGCCGGCGGCAATGCCGGCGACGAGCTGGGCGGCCACCAGCATCGTCACCGTCGGCGCCAGGGCGCTGGCGACCAGCGCGATGGCCAGCAGCAGCAACGCGCCCTGCAGCATGCGGCGCGCGCCGATCCGGTCGATGTAGCGGGCAAGGAAGAGCGCGCTGGCCGACGTGCCGAGGCCGAAGGTGGCGGCGGCCGTCATCACCGCCGGCACGCTGGCGCCGAACGATGCCGCGACGGCCGGCGCGATCGGTCCGAGAACAAGCGAATTGGAGCCGATGACGGCGATGCAGCCGGTCAGCAGATAGGCCGTGGCCGGGATCGGCGCGCGCGGCGCCTCAGTCATAATTACTGATTGATTGCTGTTCGACATATCATCATAATGGCCGAATTAAATTCCGCATCAATGGAGAATTTCAATATGGACACAGAAACAGATGACATTCAGCGGAACAAGCATCCGGCCCGGGAGGTCGACCCTATCGACCGAAAGATATTAGGCGTCCTCGTCGAGGACGCGACCATCAGCTATGCCGAGCTCGGCGAACGCGTTGGCCTGTCGCCGCCGGCGGCGCATGAGCGGGTCAAGCGGCTGAAGCGCAGCGGCGCCATCCGCGCCACATCGGCGATCATCGATCCGAGGGCGGTGAAGAAGCCGCTGCTTGCCTTCGTGCATATCGACACCAGGGGCTGGGGCAAGACGCCGGAGCTGATGGCGGTCTCCAAATATCCGGAGGTCGAGGAGATCCACACGGTCGCCGGCGACACCTGCATGCTGCTCAAGGTGCGCACCGAGGACACGCGCGCGCTGGAGGGCCTGCTGGCCCGTCTCTACGACACGCCCGGCGTGACCTCGACGCGCAGCTATGTGGTGCTGTCGACCTATCTCGAGCGGCCGGTGCAGCCCGAGATCACGAACGAATGGCCGGCGCCCAAGCATATGGCGACACCGGTTTATTAAGTCGCCGTGAGCTGATGGCGCCTGGAACGCGCCAGCAGATAGAAAGCCGCGACATGCGTGACCATCAAAAGCGGCACGTAGAGGATCGGGATCGCATAGGTCGTGCCCAACTGTCCGGCATGGCCCGGAAGGTCGAGCGCGACGCCGTGATAGTAGTCGCCGACAATGTCCACCACGCCTACGAGGTTAAAGGCGACGACCAGCGGCCAGAAGATCACAGGCCTCGCCACGGTGATTAGCGCCAGCATGGCGAGCAAGCCGGTGGCGAAGTCGCCATAGGCGGCGAAGCTTGCGAAGGCAGGTGCAAGGTCGGGGCCGACCACGCCCGGGATGAGGAATACGAGCCCGAAGAAGCGGAAGCTGTGCAGCGTTGCGATGGCGCGCTGCGCCTCTATCGGCTCCATCGACCTCAGCCTTGGCCAGATATAGGCGGCGAAGCAAAGCAGCCACGGCACGTAGCCGAGCACGAGATGGATGTTGAAGATCATCGCAGGTGACATCTTCGCCCCCTATCAAGCCTTGGCCGGAATCGCCTCGAACACTGCCGTCAGAATGCCCAGCCGTCCCTCCATGAGATTGCGCCCGAGATTGGTGGCGAAATCGGCGAAACCCTGGCCCATGACGACGCCGAGATTGAGCGAAGGCGGCGGGCCGGAGGCACGGAGCTCGGCGAACCAGGCCTTGGCGGCAGCCGTGTCGTCGCGGCGGACGAGCGTGCCGAAGCCGGCGGCTTCGATCGCCTCGCAGGTCGCCTCGGCCGTCAGCAGGAAGCTTTCGCGCGGCGTCTTCGCCCAGGGCACCGGATAGTGCGGATCGCCGCCATTGAGCACGACGTCGAAGGTCGCGAATTTTCCACCCGGTTTCAGCACGCGCCTGATCTCGCGATAGAGCAACGGCCGGTCGGCGATGTTCATCGCCACATGCTGCAAGAGCGCGGCATCGAAACGGCTGTTTTCGAAAGGCAGCGCCAGCGCGCTGCCGGCTTCGAACGACACTTTGTCGTCTTGGCCGGTGCGCGTGGTCAGGTAACGCGCGGCCTCGACGAAGGGTTCGCTGAGATCGACGCCGGTCACCGCGCAGCCATAGGTCTCGGCAAGAAACCTGGCCGGCCCGCCGACGCCCGATCCGACGTCGAGCACGGAGATATCGGCCTTGATGGCGGCAAGATCGGCGAGCTCCGCCGTCGCGGCCAGCCCGCGGGTATGGAACTGGTCGAGGGTCGCCAGCTGTTCGGGCTTCAGCCGCTGTTGCTCAGGCCCAAACACCGCCAGTGCGTTCTTCAATCGACCGGTCAAGCCGGTCGCGCGATAGTGATCGCGCACGCGATCGAGTTCATCGGTCATTGCCGCTTCCCTTCAGGCTTCCAAAGTCATGGAAGAAATACGGCCGCTTTCCGCGAACCACTATCCACGATAATGTCGATGGGTCATGAAGCAGAACTTCACAGTCAGGCACGGCGCGCTCGACGGTGTCGAAGCATTCCTGAGCGTCGCAAGGCATCGCAATTTCCGCAAGGCGGCGGCCGAGCTCGCCGTCACGCCGTCAGCGATCAGCCAGGCGATACGAACGCTCGAGGCGCGCATCGGCGCCGCGCTGTTCATCCGCACGACTCGCAGCGTCGGCCTCACCGAAGCCGGCGAGCGCTTCTTCGCGCGCGCCCGGCCGGCTTTCGAGGAACTGATCGCGGCGAGCGAGATCGCGCGCGGGATGGGCCAGCGGCCGGCGGGGCTCTTGCGCCTCTCGGTACCGCCGGCCGTGGTGCCGATGCTGCTGGAGCCGATGGTCGCCTCCTTCTGCCAGGCCTATCCCGAGATCGAGCTGGAGATCGTTGCCAGCGGCGAGCTCGCCGATCTCGCCGCCGAAGGATTCGACGCCGGCATCCGGATGGGCGACCTGATCGCGCCCGACATGGTCGCGGTTCGCCTGACGCCCTCCTTTCCGATGGCGGTCGTCGGCAGTCCGGACTACTTGCGCCAGCGCGCGGCGCCCGAGCGCATCGAGGATCTGCGCGACCATGCCTGCCTGCGCCTGCGCCGCTCGAATGGTTCGGTCGCGCCCTGGTCTTTTGTCGACGGCAACAAGGCCGTCGAGGCAATCGTGTCGGGACCGCTCATCGCGCACGACTATCCGTCGCTGCTCGGCGCGGCGATCCAGGGTGTCGGGCTGGCGCAGGTGCCGGGCCCGATCGCCGAAGGGCCGATCGCCGACGGGCGACTGCAGGCGCTGCTCGGCCGCTTCGCGGTAACCACGCCGGGCGTTTTTCTTTATTATCCGGAAAGGCACCAGGCGTTGCCCAAGCTGCGCGCTTTCATCGACCACATCAGGCAGCCGGGCGGCGCTGACGCCGCCCCGAAGCGATCAGGCAGGCGGCGGCAAAGCTGACGCTTCGAAGGCCCGTGAAGGCGGTTAAGTCAGGCAGTAATCCGCTCGACCGAACAGAGCGGCTTCGGCGATGCCGGCCGCATGCGCCGCGCCTTCATGAGGAGCTTCAGCCAACCACCGCAAGCGATCCGGCGTGCGGGGGCGCGAAGGTAACGCCTTCTAAGCCTTTATCCCTTGTGCCACGCAAGCATTCTGCGGATCTCCTCGCGTTTTTCTTCCGACAGGCCCGAGAGTAAGTCCTCGTCCAGATATCCTTGCCGGATGAGAGTTGCGAAAACGACGGTCAGTTGCGAATAGCGATAGTCGAACGTCCGATCCAAATCGCGACGTTGCTCCTTCAGATAGTCCTCGACCTCCCACATCTCGGAGGGTGTGGTCGCGGCGTTCGCCCGTCTTTTGAATTCGGCCATGATGCTGGCCAGTGCCCTCTCAAAAGCCTTGTCATATGCGGCGCGGGCAACTTTCTTTTCGGAGGGCGACCAACTAAGCTCATTCAAGGTCATAGACATCTTCCACGAAGGAGTCGGGCGGTGGATATTATCCTAACCGGGTCGACTTTGTGACCTGTTTTCCGCTTCGCCCCACCTTGGCGGAAAACCGCGCATGGCGGCCATCATTCTGCGGCGCGAGCCGCGATCAGTGATCGAATACGTTCCGCATCCGACTGCGTGACGGGATTGTAGACGATCATGCCGAGTTCCGGGCGGCCGTCGACCGCGAAGACCGAGAACTCCAGCTCGATCAGCCCGATTTCGGGATGCCGCAGACGTTTCACGCCTTCGCCATGCGCCGGGACGACGTCATTGTCGCGCCAGAGTGCCGCGAACTCGGGGCTCACCCTGGAAAGCTCCTCGACAAGTTCCGCGACCTCCGCGCCGGCGCCGGCGCGGACGGCGTCGGCCCTGAAGGAGCCGACCACGAAACGCGCGACGCTCTGCCAGTCGTCCTGCGCGTCACGCACGCGCGAATTGCCGAACATCAGGCGCAGGATGTTGCGCTGCTCGCGCGGCAGCTTGGAATAGTCCGTCAGCATCGCCGCCGCCGCACGGTTCCAGGCAACCACGTCCCAGGTCGCGGTCTTGATGATCGCCGGGCTGGGGTCCAAAGCGTCGAGGACACGCTGGAGTCGCGGCGTCACGCTGTCCACGCTTTTGTAGCGAACTTCCGGAGGCCGCCCGAGACCCAGCATGAACAAATGCTCGCGCTCGGGCTCGGTCAGCATCAGCCCGGTCGCGATGCGGTTCAGCACGTCGGCGGACGGCGCGCCGCCCCGCCCCTGCTCCAGCCAGGTGTACCAGGTCGGGCTGATATTGGCGCGCTGCGCCACCTCCTCGCGGCGCAACCCTTGTGTGCGCCGGCGCCCCGTGGCGAAGCCGAAGGCGGCGGGGTCGAGGCGCATGCGGCGATCCCGCAAAAAGGTGCCAAGCTTGTTGGTCGTTTCGAGCGCCATCGCGATCCTGTTGACCATTATACCATGATAAAGTCACTACTTTAACAGAATGATTTATAGCGCAAACAGGGCCTCCGAACAACCACAGGAGACCCTCCATGCGTGTATTCCTTACCGGCGCGACCGGCTTCATCGGTTCCAGGATCGTGCCCGAACTTCTTACAGCTGGGCACAAGGTGCTTGGCCTGACCCGCTCCGAAGCCGGCGCGCGGTCGCTTGTCGCCGCAGGCGCCGAGCCGCATCGCGGCGACCTCGAAGACCTCGACAGCCTGTGCGACGGCGCGGCGAAATCGGATGCGGTGATCCACACCGCCTTCGACCACAATTTCTCGAATTTCGCGGCGAATTGCGAGAAGGACAAGCGCGCCATCGAAGCGCTGGGCGGCGCGCTGGCCGGCTCGGACCGGTTGCTTATCATCACGTCCGGTGTGGGCATGGGTTCCGCCGAGCACGGACAGCCAGCGAGAGAAGACGTGTTCAACACCGACCATCCCAATCCGCGTATCCTGTCGGAGCTCACCGGCGCGGCGATGGCCGAGAAGGGCGTCAAGGTGTCGGTGGTGCGGTTGCCGCAGGTGCATGACACGGTGAAGCAGGGCCTGATCACACCGCTGATCGCGCAGACGCGCGCCAAGGGCGTGTCCGCCTATCTTGGCGAAGGCCGCAACCGGTGGTCGGCGGCGCATGTGCTGGACGTCGCGAAGCTCTACCGTCTGGCGCTGGACAAGCAGGAAGCCGGCGTTCGCTACAACGCCGTCGCCGAGGAAGGCATTCCGGTGCGCGAGATCGCGGAAGTGATCGGTGCCGGTCTCAACGTGCCGGTGGTCTCGCTGTCGCAGGAAGAGGCTGCCGACCATTTCGGATGGCTTGCCATGTTCGCCAGCCTCGACATGCAAGCGTCGAGCGAATGGACGCGCGCGCATCTCGGCTGGCAGCCTACCGGACCCGGCCTCATCGCCGATCTCGAGCGAATGGATTACAAGCAGGCGGCCGCAGCCTAGCCTGGTCCTCCGGCGGTTCAGCGACCCGGCTGAACCGCCGTTCGCTCTAAGCTCGAAGCAGATCCGCCAGGCTGTCGGACTTCTCCACCTTGTCGGTAAGGTCGAGTCCGGACAGCAGGTCGACCAGATGGCTGTTCATCAGGGCGGCGGCGTCGGCGCTGTCGCCGGCCTCGATAGCGTCGACCAGCGCGTGGTGGGCGTGCTTCTCGCAGGTGGCGTCGCGGCGCTTCCAGTAGAGCGCGATGATCAGCGAGGAGTGCGAAACGAGATCGCGCACGAAGTTGGTGAATACCGAATGCGCGGCGATCTCGGCGATGCCGACGTGGAAACGCGCCGACAGCATGATGGCGTCGCTGTCGCGGCCGGCATGCAGCGCGTCGTGCTCCTTCTCCAGGTGTGACCGCAATTGCACGATATCGGACGGCACCGCCGTCCTGGCGGCGAGCGCGGCCACCTTGGGTTCGATCAGCGCCCTCGCCTCGAACACCTCCCGGGCCTCGATCTTCGATGGCTGCGCGACAAAGGCGCCGCGATTGGGCTCCAGCCGCGCCAGCCGGTCATGGGCAAGGGCCTGCAGCGCGGACCGGACCACCGTGCGGCTCACCGAATAGATCGAGGCCAGCTCGTCCTCCGGCAATTTGGTACCCGGCGCGAGACGATGGCTGACGATGGCGTCTCTCAGCCCATAATAGATCGGCGACCAGCGCGCGGCCGGCTTGTCGTCCCGATCTTCTTCCTTGAGTACCGTCAACATGCTTTCAATGCGCAGGCCCGAAATGGCCCGATCTGCCCCCCAAATCGCCGGCAGCCCGTCCAATCTAGTATCGCTCGCGCGGCGGTCAATCCCACCTGCCCGGGCGCCGGCCGGCCGTCCGCCAGCATGAAGCCGCCTAGATGACTTTAACTTCCGTGGGCGACAGCGGCGCGAACATGCCGGCGAACCGCTTGCCGCGCGGCGCCGCATAGCCACCGATCTTCGACGTCCTCAAGCCCACCTTGCACAGGCTCTCGGCCAGCGTGACGGCGCAGACGACGCCATCGAGCACGGGCACCCCATGTTCTTCGGAAAGGCTTTTGGCAAGGTCGGCCATGCCGGCGCAGCCGAGCACGATGGCTTCGGCGTGATCCTCGCTTATGGCGCGGGCGATCTCCTGCGATATCCTGTGCCTTGCATTCGAGCCCGGACGTTCGAGCTCAAGCACGGCGACCTCCGACGAGCGTACCTTGGCACAGCGCGAGGCGAGACCGTATTTCGCCAGATTGTGCTCGATCGCGGGCACCGAGCGGGCAAGCGTCGTGACGACGCTGAACTTGCCGGCGATCAGGCTCGCCATATGGAACGCCGCCTCGCCGATGCCGATGACGGGGGCTCCGCTGGCACAGCGCGCCGCGTCGAGCCCGGTGTCGTCGAAACAGGCAATCACATAGGCATCAGCTGCCGGCGCCTTGCGCATCTCGGCAATGATGCCCGGCACAGCGAAGACCTCGTCGAAGTAGCCTTCGATGCTTGGCGGACCGTCGGCCGGATTGACCGCCATGATTTCGGTTCCCGCGGAGGCGACGCTTTTCGCCGCCTCGCCGATCTTGACGGTCATCGAGGCGGTCGTGTTGGGGTTGATGACGAGAATGCGCATTGAAATCAGCCTCAGATCTCGCCGCCGAGATAAAGACGCTTGACCCGGTCGTCGGTCAGCAATTCGGCGGAGTTGCCGCTCAGCGCGACACTGCCGGTGGTGAGCGCATAAGCGCGCTGCGAGATACGCAGCGCCATGCGCGAATTCTGCTCAACCAGCAGCACGCTGACCTTCTCATCGCGGTTGATGGCGACGATCGAGCGGGCGATGTCCTGGACGAGTTTTGGCGCGACGCCGAGCGACGGCTCGTCAAGCAGGAGGAGCTTCGGCTTCGCCATCAGCGCACGACCGATGACCAGCATCTGCTGTTCGCCGCCGCTCATCGTGCCGGCGGCCTGCGAGAAGCGCTCCTTCAGCCGCGGAAAGCGCCCCAACACCATCTCCATCGACGCGGCGATCTCGGATTTTCTGGTGCGGGTGAAGGCGCCCATCAGGAGGTTGTCCCTGACCGACATGAAGGGGAAGACGCGGCGCCCTTCCGGCACCATGGCAATGCCCATCTTGACGATCTCGTCGGGGGCGGCGCCGTCGATGCGCTTGCCGCCGTAATGGATCTCGCCGGACCTGATCTTGCGCAAGCCGGTGATGGCGCGAAGGATCGACGACTTGCCGGCGCCGTTGGCGCCGATCAGCGCGACGGTCTCGCCCTCGTTGACCTCGAGCGAGACGCCTTTCAGCGCATACACGTGATCGTAATAAAGCTCGACATTGGCGAAGTTCAGGATCTGGTTCATAGGCCGATCGCCTCGTCTTCGCTGCCCAGATAGGCTTCGATCACCTTCTCGTTGGCCTGGATTTCCGACGGCGTTCCTTCGGCGATCTTCTGCCCGAAATTGAGGACCACGATGCGGTCCGAGATTTTCATCACGGCCGGCATATCGTGCTCGACGAGCAGGATGGTGAGGCCGAGATCGCGCAGGCGCCGCACCATCGCCACCATGCGCATCGTTTCGTCGTGGTTCATGCCGGCGAAGGGCTCGTCGAGCAGCAGGATCGAAGGATCGGTGGCAAGGCCGATGGCGATGCCCAGCGCCCGTAAATGGCCGTGCGGCAGGTTGCGGGCGGTCTCATTGGCAAGCGAGGAGAGGCCGAGCAGCGCCAGGATTTCGTCGGCGGAGGCGCCGAAGGCCACCTCGTCGGCCTTCGCCACGCCGGTGCCGAGGAAAAAGCCGAGAAGGCTTGCCTTCGAGCGTAGGTGATGCGCGATGACGACGTTGTCGCGCACGCTCATGTTCTTGAAGATGGTGGTCTCCTGAAAGGTGCGCACGACGCCCTTGCGGGCGGCGATATGCGGAGCGAGACCGGAGATGCGTTCGCCCTTCAGGCGCACCTCGCCCGATGTCGGCCTGAGGAACGACGAGATCAGCTTGAACAAAGTCGACTTGCCGGCGCCGTTCGGACCGATGACCGACAGGATTTCCTTCTCGCGCACCGAGAAGGAGATGTTGTTGACCGCGACGAGACCGCCGAAGCGCCTGGTTATGCCTGAGACTTCGAGCATTTCGGCCATCGCTCAACCCTTCTTCCGGGTCGTTTCGGCGAGGCTGAGCAGGCCGTTGGGCAGCACCAGCATCAGGACGATCATCAGGCCGGAATAGATGAGCAATTGGAATCGGCCGGTCTGGAACAGGAGGTCCCAGCCGAAATAGAGCACGAGCGTGCCGAGCATCGGACCGAACACATAGCCGAGGCCGCCGAGGAAACAGTTCAGCATGAAGTTGACGGAATCGGTGACCGTGAAGCTCGACGGATAGATCGATTGCGAGATGGCGGCAAAGATGGCGCCGGAAACGCCCCCGAAGAAGGACGACACGGCATAGGCAATGACGCGCAGATAGGCGATATTGACGCCGATCGAGGACGCAAGCTCCTCATTCTGCTGCAGCGACTGGCACAGCTTGCCGATGCGCGAATTGACCAGCCGGTACATGACCCCGAAGCAGACCACCATCAGCGTGACCGCCAGCAGATAGAAGGCGAGCCGCGAATTCTGCAGCGTGGCGAAATCAGGGATCAGCGTGATGCCGAAGACCGACAGCGCGCCGGGCAGCGGGATGCTGACTATGCCCTTGGCGCCGTTGGTGATCGGCAGCGCCAGCGCGAGCAGCCGCGCCACCTCGGTCAGCACCAGCGTGACCATGGCGAAGTAAACGCCACGCAGCCGCAGGATCGGCAGGCCGATCAGCACGCTCGCAGCGGCGCAGAACAGGCCTGCGACAGGAAGCGTCAGCCAGAACGACCAGCCATGGTTCATCACCAGTATGGCCGAGACGTAGCCGCCCATCAGCGCATAGGCACCCTGGCCGATGTTGATGCGGCCGATATAGAAGGTGAGCCAGACACCTGCGCTAGCGATGCTGAGCAGCGCCACCGAGGTCAGCGTGTAGTAGAGATCAAAACGACCGCTTGCCGAGATCGCGGCCGGCACGGCGATGAAGACGATCGCCAGGAAGGCCGCGACCGATGCGATTTTCATGTTGCGGTTGCGGGTCATGGCGCCATCAACCCCACGGCTTGCCCATCAGCCCGTTGGGACGGACCGACAGGAACACCATCAGGGCGGCGAATATGACGAGGTAGGTCACGTCGCCATATTCGCGCAGCACGGTGAGGCCGACCGACTCCATCATGCCGAGAATGAAGCCACCGGCGATGGCCCCGCCGACGACGCCCGCGCCGCCGATCATCACCATCAGGAAGGCCTTGATGGAGATCGGCCCGCCAATGCCGGAATTGACGCCGGTGATGGTGACCAGCAGCCCGCCGACGACGCCCGCGAGCATGGCGCCCATCGCGAAACCGATCATCGAATAGCGGTCGACGCGGACGCCCATCAGCTGGGCCGCGACGCGGTCCTGGGCAAGCGCGCGCATGGCGCGCCCGACCCGGCTGTACTGCATATAGAGCACGAAGGCTGCGATGAAGACGATCGCCAGCACGCCGACGACCATGCGATCGTAAGGCATGATGATGCCGGCATCGTTGAAGACGCCCTTGACTATCTTGGGAACGCCGCGCTGCTTTTCGCCGAACAGAAGCAGGATGACGGCGTCGAAGAAAAAGGCCGTCGCGGCCGCGAGCAGCATGGTGCTCTCCTCGCGGTGACTTCGCCTGATGACGGTGCGGAAGAGGAATTTCTCCATCAGCGCGCCGATGACGGCGAGCGTGACGCCAGAGGCGAGCAGCGCGACCACGAAAGGCAGGCCGAGCTGGCCGTAGACAGTGTAGGTGATGAACCCGCCCAGCACATACATCTGCCCGTGAGCAAAATTGAGCACGTTCATCAGGGCGAAGATCAGGGTCAAGCCCAGCGCGATCAGCGCGTATTGGGCACCGAGATACAATCCGTTGGCGATGACCTGTTCCATGGATACCTTCGATCTTCCGCGGGGTCCGGCCTATCGGACCCCGCGGCAAGCTGGAGGAATGACGCTCGAAGGTGGCGCTAGTCGACGGAACCGACGAACAAGGTCTGGAAAGCGCCGTCCTTATATTCGTTGACCACCATCGGCACCGAAAGCTGGCGCTTCTGGCCGAAGGAGGTCATGCCGACATAGCTGAGCTTCGCGTCGCCCTTCAGGAAGGGATTGGGCGCCGAGAAAGTGTCCATGGTCTTCTTGAATTCCTCGACGTTGTTGATGGCCGCCGGATTGGCCTTCAAGGTCTCGATGATGTATTCGAGCGCATAGACCTTGGTGTTTGACTCGTCGTTGTATTCGCCGAACATCTTGGTGTAGCGGGCGACGAATTCCTTCATCGCGTCCGAGGCGATCTCCGGCGTGGAGGCGCCGCCGACGGAGATGAAGCCGTTGGCGTATTCGCCGGCGCCCTCTTCCAGGACCTTGGCGTCCTGCGCGGTTTCCGTCGAGATCAGGCCTTCATAGCCGAGCTCGCGGGCGGCGCGGATGAGCAGCGGCGCGTTGGCCGGGGCCACGCCGGACAGGACGAGCAGGTCGGGCTTCAAAGCGACGATCGGCGTCAGCACTGGCGTGAAGTCGCGGGTGTCATTCTGGTAGGTGTCGTTCTGGGCGACGACTTCCAGTCCAAGTGCCTTCGCCGCCTCGACGCCGCTGTCGCGCTGGCTGAGCGGGTCGGATTCATTGGCCGCGACAAAGGCGATCTTCTTCACGCCTTTGTTTTCCTTGAGATATTTGTAGATCGCAGGGCCTGACTGATAGTTGGCGATCATCCCGAGCACCGCATTGGAGGCCGGCTTCTGGTAGAGCGCCTTGGGGAAAGCGTAGGGAAAATAAATGATGCCGTTGGCCTCGGCGACGGGGCGCACCGCGGCGGCGCCGTCATCGACATTCGGCCCGACGACATAGTGGATGCCTTCCTGCGCCATCTTCTCCATGCCGGCGATGGCGCGCTTGGGATCCTTCTGGTCGTCGAAGGTCACGATATTGATCTTGTAGGTGTCGTTGCCGATCTTGACGCCACCTGTCTCGTTGATCCAGGCGGCGCGGGTCTGCATCGAGCGCACGTTCGACGTGCCCCAGGCGGCAGCGGGGCCGCTGGTAACGCCGACGAAGCCGATCTTCAGTTCCTTGTTTTCAGCCTGCGCGGACGAAATGCCGAGAGCGGCAAGCGCCAGGGTCGAGACGGCGCCGAGCGCCATTGATTTCAGAGTCGAGCGACGGTTGATCATAGTTTCAGTTCCCCTTGGTTATCGCGCTTTGTGTTTTGCTCGTAGGCTGCGCGTATAGCGTAAGGGAAACCGGCCGAGGTCGATTGTCAACATCTTTCTTCATTATTGTATACAATGTCTGGGTCGACTGTGTGCGATGACCCGCAGACCCGCGAGAGGATCGGTATTCAAAGAGGCCACGTCCGGCCAACCACAGCCACCCCGGCGAACTCCGATAAGTTCGCAGAGACCATAACGCAAAGAGGGTCGAGGCTTGTCGAAAACGCTCCGAGGAACGCCGCCCCCAGGGAATCCTACTTCCCGCAATAGTTATCGTTGATGTAGTTCACCGCATTCGCGTCCGGTCCGACGCGGTGATACGCGCAGGCGCCCGCCGCCGTGGTGGTCATCTGCTGATCGTAATAGCGCGGACCGCCGAACAGCGTCTCGATGATGTCGTCGCTGGCTGGAACATAACGCTCCTGTTTGACGACGCGGTAGCGATGCTGTTCGCCAGCGGCGGCCGGGCCCGCCATCATGGCTGCTGCGGCAAGCACGAGCGCGGCGATTGCAAAATATTTCGTCATGGCAGCGACCTTCCGGCAATTCGGATCTGCAGCATAGCCAAAATCGCCAGTGGAACAAAAGTTCCCGTTTCGCACTCGCGGCCGGTGAGTTCCTCGACACAGAAATTTGTGCGATGCGCATCATGGATAGGGGAGCAGTTCGCGCTCGAGGTGTCGATCGATCGCCGCCACGTTCAGCAGCAGCATTTGAGCGACCAGCAAGGATGGGGTGCGACAAAAACCGCAGCCGAGACCAAGACTCCTGTATGTTCGCCCGATTGCGATCAAGGAATTAGGAAGGAGCTACCCCAATGGACTTGTTCAAACTGGCTGGCGACGTCGCGCTGGTCACCGGCGCCGGCAGCGGCATCGGTCAGGCGATAGCAGTCGGCCTTGCGGAGGCCGGTGCCGACGTCGCGTGCTTCGGTCACGCCTCGAAGGGAGGGCTCGAGGCGACGGCGCAAAGGATCACCGCGCTCGGCCGCAAGGCGCTTGCGATTACCGGCTCGGTGACGTCGGAAACCGATCTTGCCGCCGCCGTCGAGCGTATCGAAAGGGAGCTCGGCGCGCTTACTGTTGCCGTCAACAATGCAGGTATAGGCGGCGCACACGCGGCCGAGACCTTGCCGCTGGCCACGTGGGAAGAACTTTACGGCATCAATGTCGGCGGTGTGTTCTTGTCCTGCCAGGCCGAGGCTCGCGTGATGCTGCCGCGCCGCAAGGGATCGATCATCAACGTGGCCTCCATATCCGGCTCTATCGTCAACCGAGGTCTCCTCCAGACGCACTACAACTCGTCGAAGGCAGCGGTCATTCACATGACCAAGAGCCTGGCGATGGAGTGGTCGGACCGCGGACTGCGGCTGAACGTGCTCAGCCCCGGATACACGCTGACCCCGATGAACCGCAGGCCGGAAGTGGCCGAGCAAGTGAAGAACTTCGAGCGCGATACGCCCATGGGTCGCCTCGCGGCACCCGAGGAGATGATAGGCCCGGCGGTGTTTCTGGCCAGTCGAGCCGCGTCTTTCGTCACCGGCATCGATCTTATCGTGGATGGCGGCTTCGTGTGCTGGTAGCAAAGCGAAGCACGGCGTGCTTCGTACTTAAATCCAAGGACGTCGCGGCCCTTGCAAAGGGCCGCGGGAAACGCGTCGCGATCCGACCCGAAACCGGGATCCGCCGTTGCATTTGTGCCAGGTCGCCCGCCTTCTCAAGCGCAGCGGCCGGCAGTGGCTAATTATGGTGGATTTCCGTGCCGAGCACCTTCAGACACTCACGAATGAAGGCAGCAAGTGCGGTCCACCCTTTGGCCGAAACCATCGTGCCGTCTACATAGGCGTCGGTGGGCGAGAGGTCGATATAGGTGCCGCCCGCAAGGGTGACCTCCGGCTCGCAGGCCGCCAGCGCACCGACCTTCTTGCCGCGCACGACACCATCCACCGCTATCAGAATCTGCACGCCGTGGCAGATCGTGAAGATCGGCTTGCCGGTCTCGTGGAAGTGGCGGACCATGGCCTGAATGCGCTTGTCGGTGCGGATGTATTCCGGTCCGCGGCCGCCGGCGCAGTAGACCGCATCATACTGGTCGATCTGCCTTTCCGCCTCCGAAAACGTCTTGTTGATCAGCGCGTAGTGTCCGGGCTTCTCGGTATAGGTCTGGTCGCCCTCAAAGTCGTGCAGCGAGGTCTTGATCCGGTCTCCGGCGTTCTTGTCGGGGCACACGACATGGATGGTGTGGCCTACGGCTTCCATGGCCTGCTGATAGACGAAGATTTCGTATTCCTCGGTGAACTCTCCGGTCAGCATCAGTATCTTTTTGGCTGGCATGGTCTTCCTCTCGGTTGCGTGGCAGTGCAAGGCGCGCCTTGGGTTTTGGGCATCGGATTGTGGATGTCAGCAAAGGGCATGTTTCACCCGCCTGGAACGTCCGGCTGCTATTCGAACGCAGGCAGGAGCCTGTCGCGCGAGTTCTCGATGTGCACCCGCATCGCCGTTCGCGCCGCGTTCGCATCGCCGGCTGCGAAAGCCGAGAGAATGGCTTCGTGCTCGTCGAGCGCCTCCTCGGTTACGCGCGAGTGGTACATCAGCCGGAAAATGTGAAAATGCGTGTGCTGGTGGTTCAGCGTCTCGCGGATGATCTCGTTCTGCGCGAACTCCATGATCTTGTCATGGAAGATCGCATCCTGGCGGGCGAAGTTGGAATAGCGAAGGCGCTCGTCCCTGCCGTCGCGGCGGGTCATGACCCCCGCCGCCTCTTGCAGGGCCGCCAGCCGGGCAGCGTCCAGGCCGGCCGCTGCCTTGGCCGCGGCGGCAGGCTCAAGCAAAAGGCGCAACTCGTAAAGCTCGTCAAAACGCCGGCGTGTGATCTGCGGTGCGGCGCGATAGCCGATCAGATGGGTCTTGATCACCAGGCCTTCGCCTTCCAGGCGCCCGAGAGCCTCGCGGATCGGCGTATGCGAGACATCCAGCTCCCGGACGAGATTGTCCACCGTAATCCGGGACCCCGGCGCGATCTTGAGCGACATGAGTTGCTGGAAGATCGCCTCGTAGACGTCTCCCGCGAGGCTGTTTGCGCGCTGAATTCTGCCTGTCGGCCGCGCGTCGTCATCAAGCTTCACATCGGGGTTCTGCATCTTTTTACCTCTTGACAGGAAGGACCACTAACACGATGCTCCGGCCAATTCAATCCTATATCCTATACGATTTTATAGCGGATACGCCTAAATGGAAGCGATGGATCGCCGATCCATACTGGAAGGGCTCACTCGATGACCTTGTTCGCCGCAGCGCGATTGCCGCGTGAGATCTTGTTCGGCAAAGGCCAGCGCCAGGTGCTGCCGCAGGTCGCATCCAGGCATGGCAAGCGCGCGCTCGTCTGCACGGACGAGCGCTTCGCGGCAACGGCCATATTCGGCGAGATGATGGCCGCGCTGAGCAATGCCTCTGTTGAAATCCTTGTCCATGACCGCACGCTGCCGGACGTGCCTCGGGACAGCGTCGCGGTCTGTGTTGCCGAGGCGAAGGATTTCAAACCCGACATGATCGTTGGGATCGGTGGCGGAAGCTGCCTCGACATGGCCAAATGCGCGGCGCTGCTGATCAGTCATGGCGGCAGGCTTCAGGACTACTATGGCGAGTTCAAGGTCCCGGGCCCAGCACTGCCGCTGATTGCCGTGCCGACCACCGCCGGCACCGGCTCGGAGGTGACTCCGGTAGCCGTCATTTCCGATCCGGAGCGCCTGCTGAAGGTCGGCATTTCAAGTCCCCACCTCATCGCCGCCGTCGCGCTGTGCGACCCGGAGCTGACCGCGACCTGCCCGCCCGCGCTCACGGCAATTGCCGGCGCCGATGCCCTGACGCACGCCATCGAAGCCTTTACGGCGGCGAGGCGCGGAACCGATCCGACACTGCCGCAGCAGCACGTCTTTGTGGGCAAGAGCGCTCTCACCGACCATTTCGCGCTATTGGCCGTCAAGCTTCTTGGCCGCAGCCTGGAAAGGGCCTACCGGGACGGTGCGGACGAGGATGCGCGCGCCGATGTGATGATGGGCGCCTTGGCGGCCGGCTGCGCCTTCGGCACCGCCGGGACGGCCGCCGCCCATGCCGTGCAGTATCCGGTTGGCGCGCTCACCCACACGCCGCATGGGTTGGGGGTGGCGACCATGCTTCCCTATGTGATGAACTACAACTTGCCCGCCGCCGCCGGCGAGTTTGCGGAGGTCGGCGCCGCGCTCGGTTTGCCCCAGGCGGACATTGAACTCAAGGACAGGGCTTCCGCGGCGATCGCAGAGGTCTCACGGCTTTTCGGCTCGATCGGCATCACACGGACGCTGGCTGAGCTGGGCCTGCCTGCCGGCAAGATCGAGTGGACCGCCGAGCAGGCGCTCGGCATCGACCGCCTGATCAAGAACAACCCCCGCCCTTTCGACGCCGCCGCGATGCGACGGCTGGTGCAAGCGGCCTATGACGGCGACATGCCCGCCGTTCTGATGTGAAACAGGAGACACCTGATGAACGCTTCTCCAGGGCTTTTGGATGAGGAGGACGTCTCCGAATATGCCACGTTCTCACACGGGCTCTATATCGGCGGGCAATGGCGGCCCTCGTCGGACGGGCGCGTTATCGAGGTGGTCGATCCATCGACGGAATCCGTCATCGCGGATGTTCCCGATGCTACGCTGGCTGACGCCGCCGCCGCCGTCGACGCCGCGGCCAAGGCGGCGGCGTCCTGGCGCGAAACCGCCCCACGCAAACGGTCGGAGATCCTGAGACGTTGCTTCGAACTGATGACCGAGCGGGCGGAGACGTTGGCCGTGCTGATTTCGTTGGAGAACGGCAAGGCGCTGCGCGATGCACGCAGCGAAGTCGCTTATGCGGCCGAGTTCTTTCGGTGGAACGCCGAGGAAGCGGTTCGCATCAGCGGCGAGTTCGGCCTTGCGCCTTCCGGCGCAAACCGCATCGTCATCGACTACCAGCCGATAGGCATATGTGTGCTCATCACGCCATGGAATTTTCCAGCTGCCATGGCCACACGCAAGATCGCGCCGGCGCTCGCAGCCGGCTGTACCGTGATCCTGAAGCCCGCCAGCGAAACGCCGCTGACTGCCTATGCGCTTGCCGCGCTGTATGAGGACGCCGGCGTCCCGCCCGGTGTCGTGAACGTTCTCACCACGTCCAAACCGGGGCCACTGACCGCTGCCATGCTCGCCGACCCGCGAGTGCGCAAACTCTCGTTCACCGGCTCCACCGGCGTTGGGCGCGTTCTTCTGGCCGAAGCCGCCAGGCACGTCATCTCCTGTTCGATGGAGCTTGGCGGCAACGCTCCCTTTGTCGTGTTCGACGACGCCGACCTGGAGGCAGCGCTCGACGGAGCGATGATTGCCAAGATGCGCAACGCCGGCGAAGCATGCACTGCCGCCAACCGGCTTTATGTCCAGGCGGGTATCCATGATGCGTTCGCGGAGGGACTGCGCAAGCGCATGGCCGCGCTCAAGGTAGGCCTCGGCACGGACGTCGAGACCGAATGCGGCCCGATGATCACTCGCAAAGCCATCGAGAAAATCGACCGGCTCGTCAAAGACGCGGTCCGTCGCGGTGCAAAGGTGCTGTGCGGAGGCGCAGCCTCGGATGACAAGGGCTTTTTCTACCCGCCGACGGTTCTTTGCGACGTTGCCCCGGATTCGGAGATGGCGCACGAGGAAATATTCGGTCCCGTCGCTCCAATCATGCGCTTCGACGATGAGGCCGAAGTCATCGCGCGCGCCAACGACACCGAATACGGGTTGGCGGCCTATATCTATACGCGCGATCTGGCCAAGGGCATGCGCGTGGCATCAAGGATAGAGTCGGGTATGATAGCGCTGAATCGGGGCCTGATGTCCGACCCTGCGGCTCCCTTCGGCGGCGTCAAGCAGAGCGGCCTGGGACGCGAAGGCGGGCAAAAGCACGGCATCAGCGAGTTCCTGGAACCCAAATATATCGCCGTGACGATGTGAGGGCGCAGGCGTGACCAGGGATCCGTTTCGCATCCGCGACCACGTTACGGAGTTCGACGATATCGTCGCCGAGATCGTTCGCCGCAGCGCGGAGACCCGGGCGAAAATCCCGAGCGTCGCCGATATCGCCTACGGACCGGACGCCGCCGAAACCGTCGATCTGTTCTTTCCCCTGGGAAAACGCGATCGCCTGCCGGTGCACATGTTCATCCACGGCGGCTACTGGCGCATGTTCTCCAAGCGCGATTATTCCTATGTCGCGGACACGGTGACGCGGGCGGGCGCGATCGCGATCATCGTCGACTATTCACTGATGCCCTCGGTGAGGATGGCCGCCATCGTCGAGCAGGTGCGCCGAGCCAAGCGTTGGGTGCTCGAGCACATCGCCGAGCATGGCGGCGATTGCGGCCGCCTGACGGTCAGCGGGCACTCCGCCGGCGCCCATCTGGCGACGATGCTGTTCAACGATGACGGCCGATCATCAAGCGTCAAAGGCGCGCTGCTGCTTGGCGGCTTGTACGAGCTGAAGCCTCTGCAGACCTCCTTCCTTGCCGCCGAGATCGCCATAACGGACGAGGAGGCCGCCAGCCTGTCGCCGCTGACACATCGCTTCGATCCCGCCGTAGAGGTCGAGATTGCTGTTGGAGCCGAGGAAACGCCGCCGTTCCACAGCCAGGCCGAGGCATTTGCGAAGCATCTGCGAAAGCAAGGGCTGGCAGTCTCTCAAACCGCCCTCCTCGGTGCCAATCACATGAGCAGCGTTCGCGACCTTGGAGTGAGTGGAACCGAGGCATCGGATCGTCTGGCCAAGCTCATCGCCACATAGAGCCCTATCCAGATACCGGGCGCTGGCCGCGAAGTGGAATGCTGCGCTCAATCCCGCTCAAGCGGCGCAGGCCGCAAGCGCGCCGGCTGCATGGGGCGGCTATGGCGACAAAAGCGTCAAACCGTAAGAGACCGTAGCCGCTCAAAAAGTTCCCCGCCTTGAAGGCTGCCGTCGCCCGAACCATCAGATGCGCAAGCGTCTCCGGCGACCTGCCGCGCGTCAGTCGCGCGATATGGACAGCCCGGCGAGAAGCGGCGCGTGCGCGGCAAGCCTGCGGGACATGAACTCGGTGAAGAGCCGCACGCGCTTCGTCTTGCGGGACTCCCCCTGCGTGAGAAGCCAGAGCGTTCCGTACATGTGCAGGTCGGTTCCCGGCACCCTCACCAGTAGAGGGTCGGCATCGCCGACGAAGCACGGCAGCGTGGTCATCCCGAGCCCTTGCCGGACGGCAACGATCTGCGCCTCGCCGTCCGTGGTCCTGAATGGAACCCCGGTGGTGCGAACCTCGCCGTCGCTCGCCCAATCCGGAATTCCATGAATGCTTATGACGATCCACCGGATCGGATCAGGCGCGCCCGCACGCCACGCGGCCAGCCGATCGCGAGACATATAGACGCCGCCGAACACCTCCGGCCCCTTCAGGCCGTGAAGATTGAGCGGCAGGGTTTTGCGGTCGTAGACGACGCGGATCGCGACGTCGGCCTCTCGGTTGGTCAGATTTGCCAGCTCGCCGGACGACAAGATGTCCATCTCGATATCTGGATGCAGACGCGCGAACTCGGCGAAGTCCGGCATGAGCAGGTGTGTCGCGAGCGGCGGCGCCAGCGTCACCCGCAGAAGCCCGCGCACGCTCTGGTCTCGCCCAAAGATGCGCGTCTCCAGCAGGTGCGACGACGCTTCCATCTGATCCGCGAACTCAAGGACCTCCTCGCCCGCAGCCGTCAGGCGGTAGCCCGAAGGCAGCTTTTCGAACATGTGCACCCCGAGGCGTTCCTCGAGCTGGGCGATGCGTCGCAGCACGGTCGAGTGGTTCACACCGAGGCGCTCAGCGGCAGCCCGCACGGAGCCTCCGCGCGCGACGGCAAGAAAGTGGCGAACGTCATCCCAGTCGATCATGGTGCAATCCAGCACCGCCGAGGTGCGCCTTCCAAAGCATGTGTCCAATACATCGAACAGCATCTCGTATGTGAGTAGCACGGGCGATCGTCATAGCCCACGCTGACAAGCGCGGCCCATTCCGAACAGCGGACACCGATCGTCGCGGCTGGCGTCAGTCGTCCAGCCGGATCGATTTCGCACCACCGATGTGCGCGCTTGTGCACTCAAAGCCCGATGCCGGCGGACCCATCTCGGAGTTCTCGGGGTCCTTCCCCGAACAACCAAAGATGGAGCCTGAAAGGACAAATCATGGGAAAGCTCGACGGTAAGGTTGCAGTCGTCACGGGTGGATCGAGCGGCATGGCGCTGGCGAGCGCCAAGCGGTTCGTTGAAGAAGGCGCCTATGTCTTCATCACGGGCCGGAAACAACAGGCGCTCGATGAGGCTGTCAAGGCGATTGGCCGGAACGTAACCGGCGTGCGCGGCGACGCGGCCAATCTCGACGATCTCGACCGCCTGTTCGACACGGTGAAACGGGAAAAGGGCAAGATCGACGTCCTGTATGCGAGCGCCGGCATGGGCGAGTCCGTCCCGCTGGGCGAGATTACCGAGCAGCATTTCGATGCGACCTTCGGCCTGAATACGCGCGGCACGCTGTTCACGGTGCAAAAGGCGTTGCCGCTGTTCAACGATGGCGGCTCGATCTTCATGACCGGATCAGTTGCTTCGCTGAAAGGTTTCCCCGGCTACAGCGTGTATGCAGCGAGCAAGGCAGCGTTGCATGCATTCGCCCGCGGGTGGCTCAACGAGCTGAAGGGCAGGAATATCCGGGTGAACGTGCTGCACCCGGGGCCGATCGCCACACCGATGCAGGACCAAGTTCTCACCGAGGAGGCGAAGCGGATGTTCGAGTCCCTGATCCCGCGGGGAAAGATGGGGCGTCCTGAGGAAATTGCGGCGGCCGCGCTGTTTCTTGCGTCAGACGATTCGAGCTTCGTGAATGGGCTGGAGCTGTCTGTCGACGGCGGCTTCTCGGCGATCTGAAAGGCCGGGAAATCCAATATCAACACGGATCGGAGAAGCATTGTGAGCTATGCAATTGTAGGATTCGGTGCGGTAGGCCAGGCCCTCGCCCGCGCCTTCGCCCGCAAGAACATCGGCGTGACCGTCGCGAGCCGCCAGCCGCCCGAGGCATTGGCGCCGCAGGCTCGAGCGATTGGACCCACGGTAGTCGCCAAGTCGCTGCGGGAAGCACTCGAGGCCGACACAATCATCTTGGCGGTCCCTTTCGGGGAGCATCGCGAGGTTGCGAAGGGCCTGCCGAGCTGGAACGGCAAGACGGTCATCGACGCGATGAATGCGTTTCCTGTACCTGACGAGCTGCACGGCCTCCCGTCCTCCGCCTTCGTCGCAAAGTCGTTCACCGGCGCCAAGTTCGTGAAAGGCTTCAATCACCTCATTGCAGCCATCTTGGCTGCCGATCCGGTCGTCGAGGGCGGCCACCGGGTGGTCTTCCTGTCGAGCGACGATGAGGACGCGACCGCTCAGGTGGCGGCCTTGGCCAAACAACTCGGGTTCGCACCCGTCAAGCTGGGAAGGCTCAACGAGGGCGGCGCGCTGGTGCACGCACGCGGCCGCATCTGGGGCCGGCTCATCTTCCAGGATCTGTTCAAGAAGGAGCAGTAATCGGTGTACAACCGTGTGATTTGGCCCGAAAAGCACGACCCCAAACGTCGGCGATCTATGCTCTCAACGACATAGACGTGAAAGCGCCCCCAGCAGTGGTATGGAAGCTGCTGGTCGATGCTGAGAACTGGTCGAGCTACTTTCCTCCTGAAGACCAGGTGAAAATCCTGAGCGGCGAAAGGGAATTGGCGCGCGGGACCAAATACAGCCGAGTGACCGTCGGATTCCCGATGAGCCTGGTTATTACGGAGTGCGAGCCCTTCCGCCGACTTGCGTGGGCAACGACTGTCGATGGTGATGACACCGGCTCGAGCGCGTACCATGGCTGGGTCATCACTCCCACGGATGATGGCTGCCACTGGCTGACCGAGGAAACACAGCAGGGGCCTTGGTTCCTTGAAGAACTCGGGCGCAAGCATCCCGGTGGGCTCTATCGCTATCACCAGGAACGGATCGAACGTCTCGCCGGCGCGGCGGAGGCGAAAGTAGAAGTCAAGGCAGGTTAACCTACGGGTCCTTAGGCTTGGGCTGCCCAGCGCCTCTGCACATTGAGCGGACAGAGAAACATTGTGCGCCTTCGAGCGCTTCATCCGCTCCTTGGGGACTGTCCACACCGCGGGCCCTTCCAAGGAAGGCAGCCAGGTCGACGAGGTCTAGCCACCCGGTCACCAAGTCGCTGGCCGGCTCAGATCTCGAGCAGCGCATAGGGCCGGCCCGTCGGCTTCGCGACGTGCATGGCGACATTGTAGACTTTCGCGCCGCCGGGAGTTTGACCTTCGAAGGTGCCTCGATGCGCGTGACCATGCACGACGGCGCTCACCTTGAACCGGTCGATCGTTTCGGCCAGCCGGGAAGAGCCGAGGAACGGGAAGATTTCAGGCGGCTCGCCAGCGACCGTTTCCGCGATCGGGGCGTAGTGAAGCACAACAAGCGTCCGCTTGGCGCGGACTTGCCGCATGGCGTTTTCCAGCCGCATCGCCTCGCTGACGCTCTCGGCCACCATGGCCTTGATTGCCGGCTCACCGAAGGACCCGAGCATCCTCGAGCCGAACCCGCCAACAAAACCTTTGACGCCGACGAAGCCGACTTCCATCAGTTCCGTCGCCTGTCCGTCGAGGAGGTAAACGCCGGCCTGGCGAAGTGTCGCCGCTATCTGCTCGGCGCAACCGGATTCGTAGTCGTGGTTGCCGAGCACCGCGACCACGGGAATCGAGCAGGCCCGGAGATCCTCCGCCAAAAGCTCGGCCTCCTTCGGCTTGCCGAGATTGGTGAGGTCGCCGGTAAGCACCAGGACGTCGGCTTCGCGCGAAACCTCGCCGAACAGGTCGCGATGGGAGGTCTGGGCATCTTCCTGAACATGCAGATCGCCCACCGCGGCGACTTTGATTTTGCCGTTTCCGCTCGTTTTGTTTGCCCTGCTTTGTTCAGCCATCGTGAAATTCTCCAACGCCGCCGACACCGGCAAAGCCCCATTCCTTGACATCGATCTCGTAGTCGACTTGCGACAGCAGTCGGCCGCGGCAGATCTTCATCCTCGGTGAAGGCAATTGCCGCTGCCTGGCGAGCCGGTCGAGCAGATCGTCAAGCAACCAGTCGGGAATGCGGTCGCGTTCGCTGGGATAAATCCAGCGGAAATTCAGCAACTGCATCAGCAGCACCTCCCAGTGGATGTCGAGATAAGACAGCAGCCTTTGCCAGTCGATCTGCTCATGTGCCTTGAGGATGGTATGGGCGATATCGGCGCCGTCGTGCCGTCCCCTGTCCTGGATGAAGCATTTCGACCAGATAAGTTCCGTAGGTCCGATGATCCTGACCCGGCTGCCCAGCAGCTCGACCTGCCGGGCATGCTCCAGCCACTGGTCCTCGACCTGCATGGTGCCGTTGGCGGAAGCAAAGATCACGTCGAAGAAATGCGGACCTTCGAAGACCTTCCCCAGCCAGCGATCGTCCTCGATCACGACGGCGTAGCCGATATCCTTGAAATGGGCGAGGATGCGCGGACAATCGCCTGCCTTGCAGAAGATATCGAGGTCCTTGGTCTGGCGCACGACGCCGGTATAGGCGCTCACCGCATATGTCCCGGCAACCAGAAAAGGAATGTCGGTGGTGGCGAGCTCGCGGATCGCGTGCGTATAGAAAGCTTCCGCCTCCGCGCTCTTCAGCGTCGGCTCCGCCTTGGCGTCGATCACAGGCAGCGTCGCCAGCACGCCCGGCAACTCGTCATCGGCCATCGACCGTTGCTCCGAGCTCAAATCTTCATCCGGGATGTAAACAGCAACCTGACCGGCTGGTTCCGTTGCCGGCGACTGTGGGTGAGCCTCACCTCAGTCCCCTTGGTTGCGGTATAGGCGCTCGGTTGCACGATCGCTCTCGCGGCGTTCGGCCGGCCCTCGGTGCCGGCGAGTCAAAAGAGCATAAACGAGCACGAGCAGGAGAATAATCGGCCCGCCGATCACGACGAAGGCCCACAGATCGACACCGAGCATGGCTTTTCCTTCCCGGTTGGAGGCGGTCGGTCGTCCGGCTAACCGAGTTGGCGGCCAAATGTTCCGCCCACCGTCCCTGCGAGGCTACAGTTAAGCCGATCTCGATTCACGGCCGTACCCTTGCTCGACGAGACGGAACGTAGCGGTCGCGTCCATGTTTACTGAAGAAGCGCGCTTTCCATGGAGAATGGGATCGCTGAAGGCCTTCCGCAGGCATTGCGGAGCCAATTGAAAGCCCGGTCTGCTTATCCTCGTTGGTGACACAGGAGCGCAGACCGGGCCTGCCTCGGTGAGGGAACTAAGGCCGCCGCACTCTGCGCCACGATCGGTCGCGCCGCCTTAACATAGGTTGTTGTCGCAAACGCCGATTGAAGGATGATGCCGTGTCCGATCACCGTTTCAGCGGCAAAGCGGCCATGCGCTATCGCAGCAAACGTTTTCGCAAACCGGTCGTGGTGCAGCCAGGTCGCATCGACCGTGACCGCGTCGTCGTGTCGGTGCTGGATGCGGCTGACGTGCTTTTGCACGATTGGCCCAAGCCTCATTTGAGGACACGGCGCCGCGCGATCCAGGCCTGCCTTGCGGTGTTGCGCAATCAGGAGCCGCCAAGGGTCGCACACCAGGCTTTCATCGCTGCTGCCGAGGACGCCAGAATATTGCTTCGCGACCAGAGCTGAGATCAGACGCATCCCGGGTCCGCCATGGGCGAGCCGAGATTTTGCCCGCCCCGATCTGATCCACCAGCCAGCGGGATCGTTCCAGCAAAAAGGCGGCTCCCCGCGATGGCCATGCCGTTTCTCCGATCAGGCGCTCGGTACGCCGGCGGGTGCGAGGGGGGACTTCCGAACCGCACCGAGCCGCATGTTCCGTGCAGCGGCCGACGGAACGTTTACCGGCGGACGTTGTTCTTCAACCAGGAGGAACGGTGATGACCGACGACAAGAACCAGCGTGATTTCCGCGACCGCGACCGAATATCGGGCGACGAAGAATATGAGGTCGCGTATTTCGCGCGGAAATTCCAGCTGACGATGCCCGAAGCCCGGGAGCTTATTCGCAAACACGGCAATGACCGCGCGACGCTGGAGCGCGAAGCCAAGGCGCTTGGTTCCCGTTAGGCCGGAATGACCTGGCGCGGATGCGTCTGGCTGAAGCCGCCGGCGAAGGGAATGCGCGCGCAAAGCCAGTGTGATTGACCGAAGCGCCAATGTCTCCAGACGTGTCGTTGCAGCGCCGAAGCTTCAAAGAATTTTCCCGACTCCCTCTCATGGGTTAATGCGCGACCGCGAGACCGGGAGCATTCGTTGGCTGCAAGAGAATAAGCGCGGCTTAGGGAGGTGCGGCGTGATCAAATATCATCCTGTCCGGCTGAACGAACTCATCGAGCACTATATGGAAACGCGTTCCTCGCACCGCTCGCCGGTGTCGGTGGCCGCGGCCACGCGGGCCATCCTTACTGTCATGCCGGATTGCTCGGTAGAGTCTCCTCAATTGAGCAACATGATCGCGCGGTCGGCCGTCAAGCACGGACACGCCGTCAGCTTCGACTTGATGTCGGTTTAATCCGGCGAGGATCTCTCAAGGGGCCGCAAGGCCGGCGCGCCATGTCCAGCGGGTGACGCGCCGGATTGGTCGGCAGTGGGCTTGTCCAGCTGCGATTGGCAACACGAGAGGGGCGCGGCTGCGTCGTAGCCGGTGGCGGACACTCGCGGCAGCCGCTTCTCAGCGCTTGGCACACGACGCATGATCAATCGCGGCTCCGGCCCTCGAGATCGGTGATGCCCATTTCGACGCGATCTTGACCAGGCGCTTCCAAGGCCTCGTGGCTGGCCGCGACGGGATCGATAGCCGTGAAACCGAGCGCGAAAATCGCGGCTGTGATATCCTGCTCAGGAAAATACGCGTCTCCAGGACGGTGCACGAGCATCGGCGACTTTGTCGTCCATATGCGCTTCCTGCTCGCAGTCGTCCGCGGCAAACGGACGTTAACATAGGTAAGGTCGTTGCCCGATCGTTCTGTGTATCACGGACAAGAAGGATAAGGATGAGGCGGCCTCTGATCCGGAAGCTCGAGAAGTTCACGCGGCTCTCGCAGGCCGACAAGGACATGCTGCTCAGAATAGCGGCGCAACGGGTTCGACGTTTCGCCGCGCGCGAGGATATCATCCACGAGGGCGAGAAGCCCGAATTCATCAATCTGATCAGCGAGGGCTGGGCCTGCCGCTACAAGACCCTCGAAGACGGCCGCAGGCAGATCATCGCATTTTTCCTGCCTGGGGACCTGTGCGATCTGAATGTCTTCGTCCTGAAGGAAATGGACCATTCTATCGGCGCCATCACGCCGGTCGTGGTCTCGGAAATCTCGCGCACGGCCTTCGACGAGATGATGATCGGGCATCCGCGCATCACCCAGGCACTGTGGTGGGAATCGCTCGTCGCAGCGGCGATACAGCGCGAGTGGACCGTCAACCTCGGGCAGCGCGATGCACTGGAGCGCATGGCGCATTTACTATGCGAGCTGTTCATCCGGCTGGAAGCTGCGGGCTGCACGAGCAACAGCAGTTGCGAGTTCCCGTTGACGCAGACGGAACTGGGCGAGACGCTGGGCATGTCGACGGTTCATGTGAATCGCACGCTGCAGGAGCTGCGCGCCTCGAACCTCATCGTGCTGAAGGACAGGACTCTGACCATTCCCAACCTTAAGGCATTGCAGGACGTCGCGCTGTTCAATCCCAATTATCTGCATCTCGATCGCGAAGGCAGGCATCTCGATGCCAATGAAGAGTGATGTCAAAGGGTCCGCCCAAAGAGCCGCTTGAACGCAGCCTGGCCGAGGTCCAGACGGCCCTGCATGAGCATGCGAGTGCCGAAGCCGGGCTGCGCGCAAGCGAGGAGAACCTGCAGGATTTCGGAGAGGCCGCCTCGGACGTGCTTTGGATTCGCAACGCCGAGACGCTGCAGTGGGAATATCTGAGCCCGGCTTTCGACGCCATTTACGGCATGAGCCGTGAAAAGGCCCTGGCTGGCGACAACTTCGCCAGCTGGATCGACCTTGTCCTGCCTGAAGACCGCGAGCATGTGCTGGCCCAGATCGAGCGCATTCGCGACGGCAAAAGCGTCACCTTCGAATACCGTATATGCCGGCCGGCCGACAATGAGATACGCTGGCTGCGCAACGCCGATTTTCCGATGCGCGATGAAGCGGGAAAGGTCGCCCAGATCGGGGGCATCGGTTACGACATCACGCATCAGAAGGAATGCGAGGAACAACACCGGGCCCGCTTCGCCGAATTGCAGCATCACGTGCGCAACACGCTGGCCGTCATCCGCTCGATCGTGCGGCGCACGATGGAGAGAAGCGAATCCCTGGACGAAGCCGCGGCCCATCTGGAAGGCCGCATCAACGCCTTCGCCCGGGTCCAGGCGGCCATCACACGCCGTCCGTCGATCGGTATCAGTCTGGCATTGATCGTGGCGGAAGAATTGCGTGCTGCGGGCGGCCGGGAAGGCGAGAACCTGACGATCGACGGTCCGCCCGTGACGCTTGCGCCCAAGGCCGCCGAGACAATAGGGCTGGCCATCCACGAGTTAGCGACCAACGCCCTGAAATACGGAGCACTGTCTAGCCGCGCAGGCCGCATCGACATCCAATGGCAGCTGGAGGAAGAGGACCTGCTCCATTTCAAATGGATGGAGAGCGGATCCCACGATTTCAAACCCGTCGAGCGGCGCGGCTTCGGCTTGGAGGTTCTGGAGGGCACCTTGCCATACGAGCTCGGAGCGACGGTGGACTTGCGGCTGGCTCCGAGCGGGCTCAATTTCACGGCTGCCATCCCGCTTGAGGCCATCGGCGGCCAGTAGCACGACCACCGCCGTCGGCGACATGGTTGCCGCCCTCATCCAGACTAGGCGCGATGACCGTCAGCTGCTTCTCAAAAAGCGAGCCTCGTCCTCGTCCCTTTGCCGGCCGCCAAGCACTCCCGCAACGGCCGCGATGAAGGCGCCGATCACCAGCGACAATGCGCCAACCAGAGCAGTGGTGGCGCTTGCCTTGCGGGCCTTGTCGGCGGCCGCCTTGGCTTTGTTCTTGGCATCCTCGACGCCAGCGAGGACGTCGTCCACCCGCTTCTGCGCATCGGCTTGTGGCAGGCCCGTCCGCGATGCCACCAGGCGGGCAAGATATGCCTTGTCATTCGCGCTCATTTCGCCGTTCGCAGCGCTGATTGCCAGTATGCGTGTTGCCTGCCCAGCGGCATCGGCATTGTTCTGAGGCGTGCCGGCCGGTGGTGTTGCAGCGGCTGCGTTATCGGCCGGCCGGAACAACGCGTCGACGAAATATCCAGCCAAATCATTGGCGGATGGCGACTGCGCCGACGAGGCCTGCGAAGCTGCACCGGCTGCGGCGCCGCTCAACAAGCCGGTCGTCGCCTGGGCGCCAGTGCCGACAATTCCCGAGATCGCCGTACCAAGGACGGTGGCCACCAGCAAGGTGGCAAGCGCCCAGGCCAGGAACCCGTGCGCGGTATCGCGGAAATACACCTCATCGGTATGAACGTTGACCCACTTGGTGCGAAGCCGTCCGGCAACATAGCCGCCAAGCGCGGATGACAGCCATTGCACTATGATCAGCCAGACCGCGGTCGACACGGCGAAAGTCGTCAGCGAAGCGCCGCCCCAGGGCGACATCATCGTCAGACCAAGCCCGGAACCGACGAGCATGAGGACGAGCGTCAGAGTGGCCGCGGCGAAAGCGCCCGCCACGATGGGTCCCCAATTGACGGCAGACGAAGATGTTTCGACCGCGGCTTCGTCGACCGCGGAAAAGGCATTGGTCATTGTCCGCTCCTACCGCGCGAAAAGCATCAAAAGGATAATGATCGGAATCGGAACGCCGAGCAGCCAGAGTAAAATACCTCGTCCCATTTCTTCCTCCTGCAAGTAATGTTCAGTGCTTGTAGGTAATTCCCGGATTCGGCTTTCGTTCCACCCGCGAGCAGAGCTCTGAGGCAAAGGCCGGTTTCGCCTCGACTCCGAACGCTTGATTGAGGCAAAGGCCCGTCTCCGTTGTGAAAAAGGGCCGATCCTCATCGACGAATTCACCGGCTCCTCTCTTGCCCGCTGACCGGGCTTCGCCATGGTCGGTCGATCAGAAACCCGCCCGGCCAGAGCTGGCGGATTCCATTTTGGCCTTTTGAAACGCCACAAGTCTGTCGCGGAACAAAGGCCGGGAATAGCGGTTCGGGCCCCATCAAACAGCAAGGAGCCTTCAGCCATGAGCATGCGTATGTTGCTCGTTCCATCGACGGCCGTCGCGTTGATGCTTGCCCTTCCGGCCTTCGCGGCCGACGACGCGCAGACCTTCGTCGACAAGGCCGCCATCGGCGGGATGTTCGAAGTGGATTCCAGCAAGATCGCGCAAGACAATGCGAAGGATCAGCAGATCAAGGATTTCGCCAAGCGGATGATCACCGACCACGGCGCGGCGAACGCCAAACTGCAGAAGATCGCCGCCGAGCAGAAATTGCAGGTACCGACGGGATCCGATGCGGAGCATAAGAGCGATCTGGAACGGTTGCAGAGCACGACGGCCTCGCTGGATCAGCCTTACGTGGAGATGCAGCGCAAGGCACATGCGGACGCGGTCGGCCTGTTCGAGGCCTACGCCAAGGACGGAGACAATCCCGCGCTCAAATCTTTCGCGGCGGAAACCCTGCCGACACTGAAAATGCATCAGGACATGATCGAGAAGATCGCCCGCGCCAGCGCGAGCATGCCGGCGGTCAAATCGGCATCGACACCCAAACCACCCGCTCCGGTTCCCGGCGCAAACAGCTTCACCGAGGCGCAGGCGAAGAAGCGCATCCAGGATGCCGGTTATGCGGACGTGTCAGCGCTCGCCAAGGACGAGCAGGGCATCTGGCGTGGCCAGGCGACGAAGGACGGCAAGGGCACCTCCGTTGCACTCGACTATCAGGGCAACGTCTTCGCCGGCCAACAATAGACAGGAGAACCGACATGCAAACGATCACCGCGCTGTTCGACGACTATGACGACGCCGCTGACGCGGTGGGCGAGCTGGAATCCATTGGCGTCCCGTCATCCGACATCAGCATCATGGCCAACAATGCCCGCGGCTGGTATCGAAACACGCCATCCCCGGCCGCCGAGGATGCCGCCAGCGGCGCCGGTATCGGCGCGGTCGTGGGCGGCGCCGGAGGCTTGGCAACAGGCCTGGGCGCCATGGCGATACCTGGCGTCGGGCCGGTCGTCGCGGCCGGCTGGCTGGCGTCGACAGCCGCGGGCGCCGTCGCCGGAGCGATTGTGGGCGGCGCGGCCGGCGGCATTATCGGCAGCCTGACCGATGCCGGCGTGCCGGAGGAAGACGCGCATGTCTATGCCGAAGGCGTCCGCCGCGGCGGCACGCTGGTGACAGCTCGCGTCGAGGACGACCTCGCTTCGGAAGCCCGGGAAGTCCTTCACAGCTCCGCGTCGGTCAACATCGCCGACCGCCGCAGCGAATATGAAGCGGACGGGTGGGCAGCCTTCGATCCGGCTGCCGGCGATTACTCGGCTGAGGATGTCGAGCGGGAAGCGGCGCGCCGAAGGGCGACCTAACCTCGCCGTCGGCGGCCACAACAGACGCAAAGCCAGCCAGGAGTTCGACATGAGACGGGTGCTTCTGCCACTGATATTGGCTGCGGTGGTCCTGGTGCTCTGTTATTGGGCCTTCGTCTATGTCGGCACAGGCTGGCAAACAGCGCCCGTCAAACGGACACCCGAGCAAAACCAGGGCGGGAACGCGCCGCAGGATACCTCACCGGCCGCCGGCATCACGAAGAATCCGCAGGATGCCAGCAAGATGCCGGGGGTTCAGTGAAGAGTTCGAGCGCGATATCCGCTCTTTCCCGGAGGCCTACTCGCGCGTGATGAATTTGTTGAAGCGGCTGATGGCACCCTCCGCGGTCATGTCCTGGTGGACGAACGCCAAATTGTCATCGTCCAGCACTTTGAAGAAGTCTTCCCATTCGATCGGTCTCAGATCTTCGTCGCCTGCGCCGAAATCGACCCGCAGGATCGCGCCCTTCCCCGGCCCGGCGACGACGGCAGGCCTACCCTCGCGCGCCTCGATCCAAGCTCGGATCACTTCGTGATTTGAGGTCGTCATAGCCTCGCTCATTGCGGCCTCCTGGGTGACAGTTCCCGCTATCTCAGAGGAACCCGAAGATATCCCGCTTGTTCCCCTTGCGTCCGGTTCGGGAGCCACGCGGCGATCCAGACGAAGAAGGCCCGCTGCCTGCATGCGGCAACGGGCCATGGGCCTGATGGGACCCTGGATCGCTAGAGGGAGGGCGATCGGCTTTCGAACCGGCAGGCGACAGAAATGTTCCGGAGAAAGTTTCCACGTTTCTAGCACGTCGGGTACTGGGAAAACTTTCTTCGGCATTTTCGGTGTCGCCTCGCGCCCGCGGAAATGATGTTGCCGAACGGCAATCGGGATGAATGTTTCAGCCGGCGGAGCGGGCATGCCCTGGCTTGGCTATCTTGGACCTTCATCCGATCCTTCCCCTGCCCCGGTCGCTTGGGAACTGTCCGATTTTACCCGCGAGAACACACGAACCGGCGCTTGCCTCGGTGCCGGGGCGCGAGATTTTCGGCGCCACCATCGCGGCAGAAACTCGGCAATCAGGCTTTGAATTATGCCCTTCATCCGATCGCCCATGGAAGGTTTGGAGACGAACAACTGCCGGCCATGATTGTTCCGCATCGTCGCGATCGGAACGTCGCAGTCGACAATCAATTCGGGCGGGCTTTGCGCGTCCGCAACGCTATCGCCGCGTCGAGCTTACGCGCCAGTGCCAACATTCGAGACGGTGCATTCTCGCCTCTCAGCGCCTCCAACGCGACGCTCGTCTCGCGCTCCGGCGTCGTGATCTTGGAGGGTTCCTCCTCCGATCCGAGCACTTCACGAAGCTTGCGTGTCACGGCCGTTCCCCTAACATGGGTTAATGCCTTCCCCACTAACCCACTGACGGGAAAAAGGTTCCTGTCTCGCCAGTCTGCTGGACCGACGAACTTCCTCTCGGGACAGCTGTCCCGAATATCGAAGTCGGCGCAGCCTATTGCCTGCCGAAGCTTGTCAGGAAGCTCTCCAGCGCCTCTCGGGTCTGCTCAGGCGCCTCGCGGGTCGGAAAGTGGCCGACGCCCGGCAGAAGCTCACGTTCGTAGCTTGCCGAGAAATACTCCTCCTTGCCTTCGGACGAACCCGGCAGAACGACGCGGTCGTCATCGCCATGAAGGACCAGTGTCGGCACCGAGATGACCTTCGCCTCAACCTGCTTGCGCGCGAGTTCAGCGTAGCGCGGATCGGGATCCGCCTCCCCCCAGCGCACGCGATAGGAATGCAGCGTCACATCCCGCCAGTCCGGATTTTTGAAGGACCTCGCCACACGTTCAAACAGCGCGTCGTCAAACCAGCCTGGCGGGCTCCAGCTGCCCCATTGGAATCGCGCGAAGGAATGGCCGTGCTGTCGCACGAACTGCTCGCCACGCTCGGTCGCCATGAACCACTGGTACCAGAAGGCCCTCGTCTGCTCCAAAGGCGGCGTCGGAAGCGAGCCGGGTTGCCATCCCAGCGAAAGCGCCGCGCAGCATCTTATCCTCTGCGGAAAGACGGAGGCGAGCAGGTAGGCGATGCGCGCCCCCCAGTCGTGGCCGACAACCGCGAACCGTACGAGGCCGATGGCATCGGCAAAGTCGAGCGCGTCCTGCGCCATGGCGGCGATCTCGCCTGAGCGCATCGTTTCGCCGGAGTGGAACACGCTTCCTCCAAACCCCCGCAGCCATGGCGCGAAGGTGCGAAAGCCCGCGGCGTGAAGAAATGGCGACACGTCCGCAAACGTGGTTGCATCATCGGGCCAGCCATGAAGGAGCAGCACAGGCGCTCCGTCCTCGGATCCGCCGCTCACATAGGCGACCCGCAGCAGCGGCGTGTCGCAGAAAACAGGCTCGTCCACAGATCCTCCTCAGAGCAGCACATGGCAATGGCCGCCACAACCCCTTGCAATCAGGTTTGTTCCTTGTGACCGCCGGCCCGGCCCGATCCGACGAGGGAACCAACCGTGGTCTTGCCGGTTCGGAAGCCAACAGCGGAGCCTCGCCATGCCCAACGCAGCCGAAATCCTCGTCGACACCCTGATTGCCTGGAACGTCGAAGTCGTGTTCGGCCTGCCCGGCGACGGCATCAATGGCGTCATGGAGGCGCTGCGCAAAAACCGGGACAGGATATCCTTCGTCCAGGTGCGGCATGAGGAATCGGCCGCTTTCATGGCTTGCGCCTACGCCAAATGGACAGGCAAGCTCGGCGTATGCCTCGCAACGTCGGGGCCCGGCGGTACTCACCTTCTCACCGGCCTCTACGACGCCAAGCTCGACCAGGCGCCGGTGCTGGCAATTACCGGCATGCAGTTCCATGACCTGATCGAGACATTCACCCAACAGGATGTCGATCTCACCCGCGTCTTCAACGACGTCAGCGTCTACAACGTCCAGGTCTCGGACGCGGCGCATATGGAGAACGTGGCCAGCCTCGCCTGCCGCACCGCGCTCGCCCGCAGGGGCGTCGCCCATCTTTCAATCGCCAGCGATATCCAGGAACAGCCCGCCAACGCGGCCAAGCGATCCAAGCGCAACCGGCCGGCGCACACGCCGCAGGGCATGTTCGCTCCTCACTGCGTCGCGCAAGACGGGGAGTTGGACAAGGCCGCGGCCATTCTCAACAACGCAGCGCGCGTGGCGATCCTTGCGGGGCGCGGAGCGATCGGCGCGGCGGCCGAGCTTGAAGAATCGGCGCGGCTGTTGCAGGCGCCGGTCGTCAAGGCGCTGCTGGGCAAGGCGGTGCTGCCGGACGACCATCCTTACACCACTGGCGGCATTGGCATTCTGGGCACCTTGCCATCGCAGGAGGCGATGGAAACATGCGACGCCGTCCTCATTGTCGGCTCGACCTTTCCCTACATCGAGTACTACCCGCGGCCGGGCAAGGCGCGTGGCGTCCAGATCGATTGCGATGCGCAGCGCATCGGCCTGCGCTTTCCGGTCGAAGCCGGTCTGGTCGGCGACGCGGCGGGGACCTTGCGCGCCCTCAACAAGCGGCTGAAGCAGAAAGCTGACGGCGAGTTCTTGGCGACGGCGCAAGGCTCGATGCGCAAATGGCGCGAGATGATGCGCCAGTCCGAAGACGACTTGGCTCATCCTCTCAAGCCGCAACGCGTCGCGCGCGCCTTCGGCGAACGTCTTGCGGAGAATGCGATTCTGGCCACCGATTCCGGCCAGAACACGGAGCTTGCCGCCCGTCATGTCGATCTCCGCGCGGGACAAGCCTTTAGCGTTTCCGGTGCGCTTGCCTCCATGTCCTGCGGCCTCAGCTATGCGATCGCCGCCGGCATAGCCTTTCCCGGCCGCCCTATCGCGGCGATCGTCGGGGATGGCGGGCTCGCCATGCAACTGGGCGAGTTTTCGACGGCCGTGCGCTATGGCATTCCGCTGAAACTCCTGGTCATCAAGAACAACATGCTGAACCAGATCGCCTGGGAGCAGATGATGTTCCTCGGCAATCCCCAATTCGGCTGCGAGCTGCAGCCGATCGATTTTGCCAAGGCCGCCGAGGCGATGGGTGGAAAAGGTTTCAGCATCGAGCGGGCGGAGGAGGTCGAGCGCGTGCTCGACCAGGCTTTCGCCGCCAGCGGGCCGGTGATCATAGAAGCGCTCGTCGACGCCTATGAGCCGATGATGCCGCCGAAAATGCCGCCCGATTACGCCAAGAACTTCCGCAAGGCGCTGCCTCGGACTCCGGGCCGCGACCAGATCGAGGAAAACGTCGCGCAGGAGCCAGCCAAGACGATGATGGAGGCCGGCGAATAGGCGGGAATTCTGACACTCGACCTTTCCCGCCAGCGCCGTCGAATGGTCGATGTTCATCTCGGCGGCGGCGGCACCCCGGATCGGGAAATCCTGGCGGCGATGCGGCAGGTTCCGCGTGAAGTCTTGATGGACCGGGCTGCGAGGAATGGTCATCAGGGAAACCAGCGCCCGAAATCCAAAAAATCCGAGCGACGCTGATATGGGAGAACGATCCCGGCATCGGCACCTCTAAGGGCACGTTCAAGGAGCCATGGCGGGACACGGTCGAAGGCGATGTGAAACGACTCCAACATCGCGGCCGGGATCGACCCGAGGCAGAAAGTTCGAACAACAGATAAGCCTAGTTGTTCTATGACGCGCATTCGATATGGCAGCATTGTTGGTTCCAGGTGTAATCGACAAGAAGTTATGGAATAGCACCTGCCAGTCTGGAACATCGACAGGGATTTCTTGTTTGAGACATATCGCAATCTGGCGATCAAACAGGAGACTTCCCCATGATTAGACTTCTCTCGGCTTCGGCTGTCGCAATTGTCCTGGCTACATCCGCAATGGCCCAATCCAGCGGCTCTGGAACCAGTGGCAACGGGTCTGGAACAGCCACCACGACCGGAACCAACGGCATGAACAACAACGGCAATGGCGGCACGGTCGATCCAAACGCCACAAACAGCACGACCACAGCACCGTCCGGCGGCATGGGCGACCGGTGCAAGGACGCGGCTGGCAACGATATCGACAACAATACCGCTAGCGGCAACACCACATCCAACATGCAGAATTGCAACAAGTAGGCGTTTCGCGGCTGTAGCTTTCGCACACCGAGGAGGTCCGCCTGTGTCGAGGACGGGCCTTCTTGGTCACGATTTTGGATCTAGCCGCTGCGCCTCACATCCCGCGGTCCGGAACATAAAGGCAGAAGGAGTGCTGGGAACTGGTGTCGCCCCCGGGCTTGCACTCGTGAAAATATTCGTCGCGTGATCGCTTGATGCGGTGGTCGCTGTAGGGGATCAGCTCGCCGGTCGAGAGTTGGTAGCCGTATTTCGTCTCTTTCACGTCCGAAGGTGGGGCCTGATAGCAATCCACTCCGGCGCAGCAGGAAGGATCGTACTGCCAGCCCGCCGGCGCCTGGTGCGCCGATGCCGGGGCACAAAGAGAACCTGCCAAGAGGCTTGCCGGCAAAACCAGCCAAGCCTTCGTTCGGCGCTGAACGGGCGGGCAACGCGTCATCGCGCCCGCTCGTTTCCGGAAATGCATGCTTGGGGCTTTTCTGTTCATCGTCGGTCCGCCGTTTTACAGCAACCGGATGGTCTCGGAGCCTGGCTACTCGCCGCCTCAATGCCGGAACCGGCGGAGACGATTGCTACCGAACTTAGAATTCAAAGCTATGTTCCAGGGGGCGCGGCCCGCGTTCATTCCTTTACATAGGCGCCGGGCTGACGGCCGCTCCTGGGCGCCTTGGCGTCCTTGGAATGCTCCGCAACAGCGGGACCGGCCCCTGAGCTCTTTTCCGTCGCCGTGCTTGGCGTCGGCTGTCGCGGTGGATCGCGGCCCTCAGATTGACGGGTCTTGTCCTCGACCTCGCCCTGCTTGCGGCTGAGGCCCGGATCGACATGGGGCCTTTCATTGCCGGCGGCGTCCTGGGAAAATTCGTCGCTCGGATCCGGATCGGTATTGGCGGGATATTTCGTGGCGCCGGTCTCGCGACGGTTCTGACGGTTCTTCATGACTCTATCTCCGGTTGGATGAAAGATAACACCGGCGCGAGAGCGGCGTTCCAACAGCTGGGCAGTCCGTTTCAAGTCCGGTGGAACAAACCTCCAGGCATCCGATTAGGCGCAGACAATGCAGTTCAGCCGTGCGAGAGGAGCCAGGCATGGACAGGGAAGAACGCATCAGGCAACGCGCCCATGAGATCTGGGAGCGTGAAGGCCGTCCGGAGGGCCGCCAGCAGGAACACTGGGATCAAGCCGTGCAGGAGATCGAGTCGGAAGGTTCGGAAGTCGAGCGCGGTCCGGTGGCACCCGATCCCGCGGTTGGCGCCGGCTCTGATCCGGCCGCCAACCGGCCAGGCGGCTGAAGCAGGTCGGCCCGGGGATGCGTCGTATCCTAATTGCGCTCGGCATTCTGGTGATCGTTCTGGTCGCCGTTTGGGTCTGGGCTGACCAAAACGGCGGGCGCCCGAGCGGTGGCGCCCAGCAGCCCTCGCCGCACGCTATCGACCAGAATGGCTGAGAGGATCAGCCAGCCTCAGCGCGTCGCCGTGTCGCCGGGCTCATGCCGCCTCGCCTTGTCAGGCACCAGCCGGCCTGAGTTGGCGCGCAGGCCTCTGAAGAACTCCTCCACATAGGGCAGCAGCTCGAACAGCACGATCACGATCATCACGGCGGCAATGTATATCACCGGCAGTTGCTGTTCTTTCCAGGTCAAATCGAAGCGAGCCCTTTCCGTTCCGGCGCCGAACAGCGCCAGGAATTGGCCCCAATGCAGCGCCACCACGATGACCAGCCCCATCAGCGGAATCATTTCCAGAAAGCTGTGCACGTGCTGCTCGACGGGGCTCACCGTGCGAGCCGTGGTCGCATAGCGCACGTCCCATATCGCCGTCGCTTCGTGAATGAAGAAGGTGACGATCATCACGGCGATGACCAGGGCGTTCACCTCCAGGAACATTGCCGCAAGCAGCGGGATTCCAACCTCGGCGAACATCAGCAAGTGAATGAGCGATTCCTTCGCACCGGTCGTCGATTCGATGTGGGTGGCGCGATGGCAGAGCCAGTCGGCAAAGCCCGCAACCAGCCAGACCGGCAGGATGAAGTACATCAGGATGAGGACCATGGGATCGGCCAGCACGCCGCAGCTCCCTACCTGCCGCCGTTCGCGTCGCGCCTGAACTTTGCAGCCTCGCGATCGAGCACGTTCGGCTCGTTGCCGTATTCAGGATCAGCGCAAGCGCCAACCCGCTTGGAATTCTCGTTCTTGCCGCAAGGTCGCGGATACGGTCGGTATTTTGGCGCTCGCTGTCTTCCCTGGAAGCTTCGCCCTGCGGCGTCATGGGTCATCGTTCCCGGCCGACTCCCGCCTGGTGTCGAACCGCCGGCCGGCGGAATGGTTCCATAGCTGTCAGATCCGGCGCGGCGAACCGCCGGAACGGTTCACCTATCGCCGCGTTCTACCAGTTGGCTTTCCTGCGACCTCATGAATACACGCGTCGGTTGCGACGCGACATGCCCCGTGACTGAGATCTCATCAACGTCCGAATATGAACTAAGGAGCTTCGTGTGCGAAACCTCAGGGGACTTCACCTCTTGATCGCGGAGGACGAGTGGCTGCTGGCCAGCGATCTGGCGACCTTCTTCGCTGGGATGGGCGCTATCATCCTCGGACCGGCAGCGACAGTGGAGCAGGCCGGGCGACATGCAAAGATGGCGGACGCAGCGATTCTGGATGTCAACCTGCATGGTCGCCTCGTCTTCCCGGTTGCGGACGAATTGATGCGGCGCAACGTGCCCTTCGTCTTCTTCAGCGGTTATGACGAGATCGCCATCCCCGAGCGTTTGCGTTTCGCGAGCAGCCTGAGCAAGTCCTCGAACGGCGCCGTCGTGGTCAATGCGCTGTTCCCGCCGGAACCCTTTGCGGAGCCAGTGCCAGTGGCCCAGCCGGCGCCCGCGGCGGAGGACGTCGTTGCGCTGCTCCCCAAGCTCCGGCTCACCGCGCGTCTGCTGCTGGACGATGCCGGCGCTTCCGACCGCCTTGTCGAGCACACTTTGGAGCAGGCGCTTGAAGATATCGACAAAAGGCCCGCCGGGTCATCGATCGCCGACTGGCTGAACACCATCATGCGCAAGATAGCGCGGCTGCGCGGAGCTTGTCTGCTGCACTAATCGCAAGCAGCCGAGCCGCCGGCGACCTGCGCTCGCCTGGCGACCAGCATTCTCAATGCGTCAGGCGGCTTCTGAGCCAGGCAATGATCCGGTTGCCTTTTATGATCCGACGGACCCGCGCGGCAGCCCAGCTGGCCTGCATCGTCGCGCCGGCATGGCAGCTGCACACGACGTCATGCAATTGCCAATCGGACAATTCGAAAAAGCGCTTCGCCTCGCCGTAGGTGTCGGACTGCAAACCGGCCGCGCGCAGCAACGGATCATCGAAAGCAACCGCGAGCGGCGATCCGTCCGCCCGCACCTTTTCGCGAACCTCGGGATCGACATATTCGGTGCCCGTCAGCGCGGAGAGACACCGAAGCGGATTGCGGTCCAGCAGTTCCGCCCACCGCTCGATCCGCTGCGTTCTCGTGGCAAGGGGGATCAATCCAAGCCGGTCGACGACTGCCACCGATTGAAGTTCATATGAGGTCTGATGCTTCATTGCTGTCTCCTGTGGTTTTGGCGGCGACATCTGTACAGCGGCGCGGCAGGCCTGCCGGGCCTGAAGCCCGCGCTTGCAAGGGACAGGCGCAGACCGATCAGGTGTTGCCCACCGATCTTCGACAAACGCCTGGCATGGCGTCTGAAGCGAACCCCAACTGCCAGTCATCCCCTATGTTCCCGCCATCTTTCGCGACGAGCCTGGGCCGGCAGAGATTGGAACTTCGTGCAGGTTGCAGGGTTAAACATCTGACCTGTCGCTGCACCGCGATGATGCCGTCACCCCAACGGAACACTTCTTACAGCCCAGTTTGGAGGCTCGTAGCGGAATGGCTCGTTCCAAAGGTCTATCCAACCATCACAACATCATCGTCATCGGCGCGTCGGCCGGCGGAATCGAGCCGTTGAAGCAGATCGTCGCCAACCTTCCGGCCGATCTGCCGGCGGCCATCTTCGTCGTGGTGCATATCGGCCAGGTCAGCTGCCTGCCGGAGATCCTGGACCGCGCGGGCACGCTCGAAACGCAGCCGGCAAGGAACGGCGAAGAGTTCAGGACCGGCTGCGTCTATGTCGCGCCGCCCGGGTTCCATCTTCTCCTTCACGATGATCATATGATGCTGCGGCGCGGCCCGCGCGAGAATCTTGCCCGGCCGGCCATCGACCCCTTGTTCCGCTCGGCGGCGCTGAGCTACGGCGCGAGTGTCATCGGGGTTCTGCTGTCGGGTGCACTTTCCGACGGCACCGCCGGGTTGAGGGCCGTCAAGTCCGTCGGCGGGCTGGCAGTCGTCCAGCACCCCAAGGACGCGCTGGTGCCCGGGATGATTGAAAGCGCACTGCGCTATGTCGAGGTCGACCACTGCCTGCCCGCCGCCGAGCTCGGCCCTTTGCTGGCAAAACTTGCGGTCGAGCCGGCCGGAGAATCCTTTCCTCCCCCGCCGGCGGTTAGATTGGAAGCGGCTATTGCCGCGCAGGAGCATTCGACGATGCAAGAAGCGAATCGACTTGGCGAATTGTCGGTGTTTACATGCCCGGAATGTCACGGGCCGTTGTGGGAGATCGAAGACGGTGACATGCTGCGCTATCGGTGCCATACCGGGCATGCCTTCACCACCGACGCGGTGATGGAGATGCAGGCGGTGGAGGCCGAAGAGATCCTGTGGAGCCTGCTCCGCTCGCATCAGCAGCGGGCAGAGTTTGCCAAGCGTATGGCAGAGCGGGAGCGGGCGAAGCGCCGCTCCGGACTCGCCGCCGAAATGGGCAGGCGGGCGAAGGAATATGAGGCGGATGCCGCTGTGATCGAACGCATCCTCGGAAGCAGGCGGGTTCAGGTAAGGGGCAATGGCGAAGTCAGCGCGGAAGGCAAGTACTCACAAGGCAAGGGTTAGTTCGCGCGACGACGAAAAGCAGCCGGCGTCCTTCCCCATTGTCGGCATCGGCGCATCGGCGGGTGGCATCGCGGCATTGCGGAGCTTTTTTCCCGAAGTGCCCGCCGACAGCGGCTTCGCCTATGTCGTCATCCAGCATCTCGACGCCGAGCATGAAAGTGCGCTTGCCAGCATCGTCCAGCGCTCAACCGCGATCGCAACGCAAACAGTTGCCGAAAGCGTAGAGGTCAAACCCGACAACATCTATGTGATCCCGCCAGGTGTTTCGGTGAGGATTGAAGAGCGGCGCTTTCACTTGGTCAAGATCGCGGCCGCGCGCGACAGACGGGCGCCGATCGACGATTTCTTCATCTCGCTTGCGCAGGAGCAGGCCGAGAACGCCGCCGGGATCATTCTTTCCGGAACCGGCAGCGACGGCACCGTCGGCTTGAGGGCCATCAAGGAGCGCGGCGGACTGACGCTCGCGCAAGAGAGCGCCGAATATGACGGCATGATGCGCAGCGCCGTCCAGAGCGGCCTGGTCGACATGGTGCTTCCGGCTGAGGAGATGGCCGGCAAGCTGGTCAGCTATTTCACCCACGCGAGCCGCACCGAAACCGAGCGGGACCGGCGCAAGCGCGAAGTGACCGAACAGCTTTCGCGCATCGCCGCCCTGCTTCGCTCGCGCACAGGCCATGATTTCAGCGGCTATAAGGACAACACCATTCTGCGGCGCATCCAGCGCCGCATGCTGGTGCTGCAGATCGACGATCCCACCGTCTTCTACCAGCGGCTACGCGAGGACCCGCAGCAGGTCGATCTTTTGTTCCAGGACCTGCTGATCGGCGTCACCAGCTTCTTCCGCGACCCGCAGGCTTTCGACGCTCTCGAGCGTGTGGTCATTCCCAGGCTGTTCGAGAACCGCAAACCCAGCGAGACGATCAGGGTATGGGTGCCGGGCTGCGCCACAGGCGAGGAAGCCTATTCGATCGCCATGCTCTTGAAGGAGAACGCGCCGCGCGGCGCCGCCTCGCCCAACTTACAGATTTTCGCCACCGACATCGACGAGCGCGCGCTGGAAGTAGCGCGCGCCGGCCGCTACTCGGCGACGATCGCGCCGGACATAACGCCGAAGCGGCTGAAGGAGTTCTTCTCGCGCGAGGACGGCACATACCGAATTTCCGCCGACCTGCGGGAGATCTGCCTGTTTTCGGTGCACAATCTCTTGCGCGATCCGCCCTTTTCGAAGCTCGACCTGATCGCGTGCCGCAACCTTTTGATCTATATGGGCCCGGAACTGCAGGAAAAGATCGTCCCGATCTTTCACTACGCCTTGCGCAACAACGGCTATCTCCTTCTCGGTTCCTCGGAGAACGTCACGCGCCATCCACAGCTGTTCTCGACGGTGGATAAGACAAGCCGCATCTTCCAGAGGCGCAACGGGGCCACCGCACATCGGTTGCCGGAATTCCCGCTTGTTACAGCGGCGAGATCGACGGATCCAAGTGCGCGCCGGCGGGCAACGGCCGGAACCCTGCAGGAAATCGCGGAGCGTTTGCTCGTCGAGCGCTATTCGCCGGCCTATGTGATCGTGAATGCCGCCGGCGAGATGATGCACAGCTCAGGCGGCACGGGCAAATATCTGGAGCTTGCTGCCGGCGCCCCCAGCCACAACGTTTTTTCCATGGCGCGTCGCGGGTTGCGCATGGATCTGAGGGCCGCTCTCCACAAGGCTGTAAGCACCGGACAGGTGGCGGTCCAGAATAAGATCAGCATCGGCACCAATGGCGGGCGTCAGACGATCAGCCTGGCTGTGCAGCCGCTGCCGGGCGATGGTTCTTCCGACCCCCTCTTTATGCTGGTCTTCCGGGATGTCGGCGGGATCAAGCCGGAAGCCGAGGACGAGGCCGTCCACACAACCGACGATGTCGAAAGCGCCAATGTCAGTCAGCTCGAAAGGGAGCTGAGGGAAACCAAGGAGCGTCTGCAGATTACGACGGAGGAGCTCGAATCCTCCAATGAGGAGCTGAAATCCTCGAACGAGGAGCTTTCCTCGATCAACGAGGAGCTGCAGTCGTCCAACGAGGAACTGGAAACCTCGAAGGAGGAACTCCAGTCGATCAACGAGGAGTTGCACACCGTCAATGCCGAGCTCAGTCTGCGCGTCGATGAGCTCACCCGCGCCAACAACGACATGGCGAACCTGCTCGAAAGCACGCAAATCGCCACCATCTTCCTCGACCGCGACCTCTGCATCAAGAACTTCACACCGACCGCGCGCGACCTGTTCCGGCTGGTGGAAAGCGATGTCGGACGGCCGCTGGCGCATGTCCGTCCGCGCTTCGCGGCCGACGGCCTGCAGGCCGACATGGAACAGGTGCTGCAAAGGCTTGGCACGATCGAGCGGCAGGTCGAGGGCATGGACAACGGCCAAAGCTATATCATGAGGGTGCTGCCCTACCGGACAGTCGACAATATCATAGCGGGCGTCGTCGTCACCTTCGTCGACGTCACCCAGATCACGCAGGCCGAGAAAAGGATCGGCGCGCTCTCGCATGACCTGCGCAACCGCGTCGAAAGCCTGGGAGCCCTGCTCGACCTCGTGCCGATCGGCATCTTCATCGCCGAGGATGGCGCCGGCGTGGAGATCCGCGCCAACCGGCGCGCGGCGGAGCTGTTGGGTCGGCCCGCTACCGGCACCAAGCTGGTATCCGTGCCCGCAATCCTGCCGCTGACGCTCAATGGAACCAAGGTAGGCACCGACGACCAGCCGCTGCTCAAGACAATGCGCACCGGCAAGGCAATTCCCGGCTATGAAGCGAGTATCCAGCATGAAGACGGTACCGCAATCGACGTCATGATGTCGGCCAACCCGCTGTTCGACGAAAAGGGCAAGGTCCGCGGCGCCATCGCGGCGCTGGTCGACATATCCAGCCACAAGGAGGCCGAGCGCAGCCAGGAAAGGCTGCTGCATGAATTGCAGCACCGCGTGAAGAATATCCTGGCCACGGTCACCGCGCTGACGTCCCGCATGGTTCGCACATCCAGTTCGATGAGCGATTTTTCCACGTCCTTCCAGCAGCGGCTGCAGGCAATGGGTCGAACGCACGACGTGCTGTCTTCCTACAACTGGACAGATGCCGATCTCGAGCAGTTGCTGCGGGCAGTGCTGTCGCCTTACAGCAGCAAGGAGCGCCAGAATATCATCATCCTCGGAAGGCCTTTGCAGCTTGGCGCGAGCGCGGCCGCGACACTCGGCATGGTGTTCTTCGAGCTTGCCAGCAATGCCGCGAAATACGGAGCCCTATCGACAGAGGACGGTCGCGTCGAAGTAGCCTGGAACACCGACAAACCGGGCATTCTGTCAATCCGCTGGAGGGAAATCGACGGGCCTGTCGTCGAAGAGCCGCCAAAGCGGAATTTCGGAACGAGCTTCATCCAGCAAAGTTTGGAGTACGAGCTGGGAGGGAAGGTCGATCTGAGGTTCGAACCCTCCGGACTGGAATGCGACATAGAAATTCCGCTGGCGTCAGGCACAGGTCGCTGACATTTGCCGCTGAGCGATGAGGAGTGGACACAACATGCTCTTGTCCGGCCTGAATGTCCTTGTGGTCGAGGACGTATTTATGCTTGCGGAGGACCTCACCGATCAGTTGACCCAAGCAGGATGCACAGTGATCGGCCCGGCACCCACGGTCAGACAGGCGCTTGCACAAATCGAGGGTGTTGCTCTGGACGGAGCCGTGCTGGATGTGAACCTTCGAGGCGAGCAAAGCTTTCCCCTGGCCGAGCATCTCACGCTCGGCGGTGTCCCTTTCATTTTCCTCACCGGCTACGACAGCGTCACCGTCTTTCCCGACCGGTTTCGCGACAAGCCCAAGCTGTCGAAGCCGGTCGATTACAACCTGTTGATCGAAGCGGTGTCGCGGTTCCGCAAGAGCGATGCGCCGGACTGAGAAAGCCTCACTTATGACATGGTGCGATCGCCTATCAACCGGCTCGCAAGCTCGACCAGATGCCGGATCGGCGCAGGCTTCAGCAGAAAAGGCGCGCCATGGAAGACAGGCGACTGGAAGGCCGGATCGTAGCCCGAATGGACGATGAAAGGCACACCTGCCTCCTTGAGTCGAGCGGCGGCGGCCCCCCTTTGGCCGTCGAGCAATTGGATGTCGATGATGGCCAGATCGGGCTGGTTGTCGTCCAGCCAGGTCGCGGCTGCCCGTTCCGAGGCCACGCAGGCCACCTCGTAACCGAGCGCCTTTAAGCCATCCGCCACGTCGCAAGCGATCAGATATTCGTCTTCAATGATCAGTGCCAGGGGCGCTTGCATGACGATTTCCTCTGACACGCTTACCTCCTCCTGGCACACGGCTTGTTGTACTCCGCCGGCCCGGGAAGCGCACGACGTTTCGTCCGCAAACGGCTGCGCGGCTGCCGATAGGATCCGGGCCGGCTTGGTCCAAGCCTGCGTCCTCGCCCCGGCTGAGCCGGATCACATCGAGGTCTGACAAGGCCGCGCGGGCCTCGAACAGGCGAAGAAATTCCGGCCTCAGCCCATCGCCGCGTGCGGCGGCAATCGCGTGCAGGGGCATAAAGGTCTTTATCGTCCGATCCTTCACAGACTTGCCTCCATCACAATGCGGCGGCCTTTTCCCGCCTTGCCTCATCGAAATCGACCGACAAGATTACATCGCCGTCGCCGCCGCGAACCCGAACCGCCCAGCCCTCCCGCCGAGCTTCGGCAGCCGGATCGTCGAGAAGATCGATCGCGGAGCGCAGCGCTTCATCATGAACAGCTTCGAGATTGGGCAATTCCACCCCTTCAAGCCGCCTCAAACTGCCACCCTCGCGATATTCGAATGTATAGAGATCCTGGCCCACGTCGGTTGGCCTCTCGACGGCGGGCCGGACGGCATCCACGGACCTGTCCTGGCTGCCTTGCGCAGACCGGCCGCCGAATGCTGCGCACTGAATCATCAGCTCTTTGGCGCGATCGACAAGCGCGGCATCGCCGGGCGATGGGTCGGACACAACCATGGTGACAGCGATCTTTTCTCCGCCCTCGCCGAGAAATTCGACCGTCACGTTTCCAGGACCGGCATGTATCGCTGTGTCGAGAACTTGCATTCCTGCCTCTTCATCTCCCTGTCGAGGATACAAAGCTCCCCTGCTCCTGAAAGTTCCGCCGGAGTCCACGAATCGACTTGGATAGCAGCGCCCGACATCCCGCAACGCTCGCGATGAACTGCAAGGCAGCTTCCTGATCGATATCCATCTTTAAGGCGCAGTTGGAACAGCGGGGCGGGAAGCAGGTTTGGAAACAAAGGAGGCGCCGAATGTCACCCAACCAACGCACGCCCGCCGAAGCCCGCGGCGAAATCCAGGCCGGCAGGACGCAGGACAAGACCCCTGGGTTCGACCCTGCGGCGGCACCGCAGGAGGCGGATGCCGAGGCCGGCGATGTCCCGACTTCCGCCAAGCCGGTCGAGCCGCACAAACCGAGCTTCACCAACCAGGCAAGCTTTGCCAACGCGATGCGGCCGCCAGAGAACGCGCCCGGCCTGCAGCCGCGCAGGAACGGCCCGGTGCTGGTGATCGTGGCGCTGGTCGTCCTGGCCGCGGTTGTGTTTCTGCTCGCCGCGATCTTCCGCCAGGTATGAAAGGAACATCGTTCCCCGTTCGAGGTTTGATAGCGCAAGGAGGTATTGCGATGCCGCGCTTGAGAAGTTTGTTTCGTCATCTATGGCGCTGGAAAGCACAGCCGATCACGGACCCGTCTCCGGTGGACGCCATCGTGCGGCTGCTCCGCGACGCCGAAAAGCAAGGCAGATCCCGGCGTTCGGGATAACGGCTGAAAGCGTTCCTCGGCTAGTGCGTTTCACCGTTTCACAGAAACGGCGAAACGCCCTATCTCTTTGTTTTTTACGCAATTCCGGACGGAAAACCGCTCACACTTTTCCTGTAATTGCTCTAGCGTCTCCGGCGGATCGAGCGGTCGCCGCAGTCAGTCCTCGTCATAGATATGTTCGTGGATGATGCCAAGGATCTGCAGCTTCACCGTTTCGCGGGCCTCCGGCCGCACGAAGGGCATCAGAAGGTTGACCGTCTCCTCCACCCGCCGCGGCAGGTCGGCGCTCGGATCGCTCAGATAACTGCCATGGGCGTACAGGTTTTCGGTCAGCTTCTTGTTCAGGTCGGAAAAGAGTCCCATGGTCATTGCTCCTTGCTGATCCAACAGCCGGAGCGCCACGCGGTTCCCACTGCCGACGCCATTCGGGAACCCCGCGCCGGGGATGGCTACGATCTTGGAACGACGCCCAGGCCGATGGACAGCCGCTCGATTGAGCGCAGCGGAATAAATGCGGCAGCCTGACCCCGCCTGCCGCGCGCCATTATCGGGCCTCCTCCCCTCCAACGGCGCCAGATTTTCGGCCTCTCAACCTTTCTGGCTGCGCTCGACGAATTTGTTGAAGCGGCTCGTTCCACCGCTGCCGGCTTTATCCTGATGCAGGAAGGCGAGATCGTTCTCGTCGAAGATGCGGAAGAATTCGTCCCATTCGATTGGCTCGAGCGTGTCTTCGGGCTCGCCGAAGTCGATGCGCAGAATGCCGCCCTTGCCTTTCGTGCGAACGACAGCCGGCTGGCCATTCCGTTCTTCTACCCACTTGCGGATTTCGTCGTGATTGGTGGTCGTCTTGGCCTCGGACATGGACTTCCCTTTCTGCAGCGGGGACCGATGAGCGGTCCTAACGGCAGCCAACAGGCAATGTTCCAGATGGTGGAACGGCTCCCTGTCGAAGCTGCGGCACCTCCTGCGACGGGAACTTTGTTGAAGCAGGGAACAAACCTTTTGCCGCGCAGTTCGGGGCGCCGAAGCCAAGTCCACAAGGGAGTCATCGTGAAACGTGTATTGGTTACGGGAGGTTGCGGCTTCATCGGCCGCCACGTCGCCCAGGAACTCACCGACCATGGCTATCAGGTGCGCCTGCTCGATGCGCTTATCGATCAGGTGCACGGTGCTGAAGCCATCAACCTCCCTGTGGGGGCCGAACTGATCAAGGGCGACGTGCGCGACCGCGACGCTGTCGCCGAAGCGGTTTCCGACGTCGGCGCCGTGATCCATCTGGCGGCCGAGGTTGGCGTCGGCCAGTCCATGTACGAGATCGCCCGCTATGTCGGCGCGAACGATCTCGGCACCGCGGTGCTGCTGGAGACATTGATCAAGCATCCGGTCGAGCGGATCGTCGTGGCGTCTTCCATGAGCATCTATGGCGAAGGCCTCTATCAGACTCCGGACGGCGGGCGGATCGACAATGCGCGCCGAAAGCCTGCCGATATAAAGGAGGGCCGCTGGGATTTAGTATCGGCGACCGGCCAAGCACTGTCGCCTCTTCCGACGGACGAGGAGAAGCGGCCCGATCTCGCCTCGATCTACGCGCTGACCAAATATGCGCAGGAACGCGCGGTGCTGATCTTCGGCCAGGCCTACGGCCTTGATGCCGTTGCACTGCGCCTGTTCAACGTGTTCGGCGCCGGACAAGCGCTTTCCAATCCCTATACCGGGGTCCTCGCCAATTTCGCTTCGCGCCTCGCCAATGGCAAACAGCCGACGATCTTCGAGGACGGCGAGCAGAAGCGCGATTTCGTCCATGTGCGCGATGTGGCCACCGCGTTCCGCCTGGCGCTGGAGCAACGCCAGGCAGCCGGCCACGCCATTAACATCGGCAGCGGCCGCGCCTATTCGATCAGCGAGGTGGCCCGGCTGCTTGCCAAGGCCATGGGCGTTCCGAAGCGCCCCGCCGAAATTCTCGGCAAGGCGCGCTCCGGCGACATACGCAACTGCTTCGCCGACATTGCCAAGGCGCGCGAATTGCTCGGCTTTGAGCCGAAGCATCGACTGGAAGATTCGCTCGGCGAGTTCGCGGCATGGGTTCGCAACAGCGTCGTTATCGATCGGGGCGCGGACATGCGGCGCGAGCTGGAAGAGCGGGGATTGGTCTCATGACCCAGGGCCACCGGCATCCGCGCAAGGCACCGATAGCCGTCATTGGCGGCAGCGGCTTCATCGGCTCCAACCTGGCCGACAGCCTGCTATCCGACGGCGAGCCCGTGCTGGTCGTCGACAATCTCAGCCGCCCGGGCGTCGAGCAGAATCTCGACTGGCTGGCGCAAAAGCACGGCGACCGGCTGAGCGCCAAAATCGTCGACATACGCGATGCCGGCGCACTGGCAGCGGCGCTGGCGCCGGCAAAGGCGATCTTTCACCTCGCCGCCCAGACCGCCGTGACGACCAGCCTGACCGATCCCGCGCAGGATTTCGACATCAACCTCAAAGGCACGTTCAACGTGCTGGAGACCGCTCGCAGCACCGGCGCCCCGGTAGTCTTCGCCAGCACCAACAAGGTCTATGGCAGCCTACCCCAGATCGCGGTGCGGCAAGCCGATGATCACTACGAACCGCTCGACGAGAAGGTGCGTGCGAGCGGGGTCGATGAGAAGGTAGGCCTTGATTTCTGCACGCCCTATGGCTGCTCGAAGGGCGCGGCCGATCAGTATGTGCTCGACTATTCCAAATCCTACGGACTGCCGACAGCAGTGCTGCGCATGAGCTGCATCTACGGGCCGCGCCAGTTCGGCACAGAGGACCAGGGCTGGGTCGCGCATTTTCTTCTCAGCGTCTTGTCCGGCCGGCCGATTACCGTTTACGGCGACGGCAGGCAGGTGCGCGACATCCTGCATGTGTCCGATGCCGTAGCTGCCTATCGCGGCGTGTTGACCAGGATTGAGGCCCTCAAGGGCCAGGCGTTCAACCTGGGCGGCGGCCCGAGCAATGCGGTCAGCCTGCGCGTGCTGCTGGCGGAGATCGCCGATATGACGGGCAGCGACGTCGCGCTTCGCCACGACCGCGAGCGCGTTGGCGACCAACCCTTCTTCGTCGCCGACACGCGCAAGCTGCAAGCAGCGATCGGCTGGCAGGCGCGTGTCCCATGGCGCGAAGGCGTCAGCGATCTCGCCAGCTGGCTGCTTCGGCATCGGCTCCAACCGCACCCCGAAGCCACGAGGTACGTCGCATGAAGGTAGCGCTGGTCAATCCTCATTGGACATACGAGCACAGCATCTATTTCGGCTGCCGCCAGCCGCATCTGCCGCTGGAGCTCGGCTACTCGAAGGCGATGCTGGAAGCCGAAGGGCACGACGTGCTGATGCTGGACGGCTTGCTGCAAGGACTGGACAACGCCGCCCTTGCGGAAAGCGTTGCGGCTTTCGGACCGGACATGACCGTCGTGACAACCGCGCCGACCTATCTGTTCTGGCGCTGCGCGCCGCCCGAGCTGCGCGTGCCGGCAGAATTCCTCAATCATCTCGCCGGGCGCGGCGGACGCACGGTGGCGGTCGGACCGCATGGCTCGGCGACGCCGGCGCCGACCCTGCGCAAGCTCGGCGTCGATGTCGTCGTGCGCGGTGAATGCGAGGAGGTCGTGACGGAGCTTGCACGGCATAGCGACTGGAGCAAGGTTGCGCATACGGCCCGGCTCCAGGACGACTTTCCAGTGTGCAATGGCGGGGTGCATGCCAGCCCGTTCGTCGATCATCCTGCGCTCACCTGGCCGTCCGACTGGATCGCCGCGCATGGCCACCACCACCACAGGTTCGATGCCCACCAGAAGGGCGCCGGCGCCGAGGTGGAAGCGTCGCGCGGCTGCCCCTATAATTGCAGCTTCTGCGCCAAGATCGATTTCCGCGATGCGTATCGGCGCAGGAAGCACGATGCCGTCATAGCCGAGATCGACGGTTTGATCGCTCAAGGGGTCGGCTACATCTATTTCATCGATGAAATCTTCCTGCCGCAGAAGGCGTTGCTGGAAGCGCTGGTCGACCGCGATATCCAGTTCGGTGTCCAGACCCGCATCGACCTGTGGAAGCCGGACCTGCTCAAGCTGCTCGGCGAGGCCGGCTGCGTCTCGATCGAAGCCGGCCTTGAAAGCCTGACCGCCGAGGGCCGTGCGATGCTCGCCAAGCGATGCCGGCTCGACACGGAGGATCTGGCCGCGCTTTTGGTCGATGCCCGTCGCCACGTGCCTTTCGTTCAGGCCAATCTGATCGGCGTGGTCGAGGACGACCCGGCGCTGGTGGACTATTGGCGCAAGCACCTCATCGATCACGGCGTTTGGGCGAACGAGCCCGTGCCGCTCTATCCCTATCCGAGCTCGCCCAGCTACCGCGAACTCTGGGGCGAACCCGACGATATTGCCTGGGAGCGAGCGCATGAGCACTACCTCGCCTCCTTCCGATCCTTCAGCGACATCCAGGACCAGCGTCCGCATGCGCTGGCTGAGTTGGAGTCCTCATGCTGCAATCACTGACCCATCGTCCGCGGCGCATTCTGATGACGACCGACGCCGTCGGCGGAGTCTGGCGCTATTCGCTCGATCTGGCGCGGGAGCTGGCGGCCAGCGGCGACAGCATCGTGCTTGCCGGGCTGGGACCCGAACCTTCCCCCGAACAGGCCCGGGAGGCGCGCTCCTTCGCCACGCTGGTTTGGCTGAAATGCCCGCCGGACTGGATGACGCGCAACACGAAAGATCTCGACCGGTTGCCCAGCGAATTGCAGGAGCTTGCGTCGGACTATGCAATCAATCTCATACACCTCAATGCGCCGGCGCAGGCAGCCGGTCTCGAGCTGACTTGTCCGATCGTCGCGGTATCGCATTCCTGCGTGGTCACATGGCTGCATGCAGTGCGGGCGCAAGCGCCCGAGGGCGATTGGGCTTGGCAACGAGAGCGCAACCGGGCCGGATTCGACCGCGCCGAAGCCATTGTCGCGCCGAGCCGAAGCCATGCCGCCATGCTCGGAGCCTGCTACGGCCCGATCGCCGGCTTGAGCGTCGTCCACAATGGCGCGCTCCCCGGCCCGGCAGGCGCGCATCGCGAGTCCTTCGTTCTCGCTGCCGCCCGCTGGTGGGATGAGGGTAAAAACGGGTTGGCGCTCGATGCCGCGGCTGCCTTGTGTGGCCCTCCCGTTTTCGCCGCAGGCGAAACGGAAGGCCCGGACGGACAGCGCCTGTTCTTCGACAATTGCATCTCGCTCGGCTCGATCAGCCATTCAGAGGTTCGGCAATTGATGGCGCGGGCCAGCATGTTTGTCTCGCCGTCCATCTACGAGCCTTTCGGGCTGGCCGCTTTGGAGGCAGCCTCTGCGGGCACTCCCCTGGTGCTGGCGGACATCGCGACCTACCGCGAGATCTGGGACGGAGCAGCGACGTTCTTCGACGCGCGCGATCCCCATGCGCTTGCCGGCTGCATCGCCAGGCTCTCGCATGACGAAAGCTTGCGGCGCCATTTCGGTCAGCGCGCCGCCCGAAGGGCGCGCAAATTCTCGCTCAGCGCCCAGACGGCGCGGATGCGAGAGGTCTACGATCGGGCGGCGACGGCCATGGCGGGGCTTTGACCATGCGCTTCCTGTTTTACACCCACTCCGCCGTTTCCGACTGGAATCACGGCAACGCGCATTTCCAGCGCGGCATCATGCGCGAGCTTGTCGCGCGCGGACATGAGGCGGTCGCGCTGGAACCCGCCGACGGCTGGAGCCGATCGAATCTGCTTGCCGAGCAAGGCCCTTTCGCTGTCGAGCGTTTCCGCAAGGATTTCCCGGAGCTGATGGCGCTGACCTATGGCCCCGGCTTCGCGCATGAAGCCTGGCTCGCCGGCGCGGATGTCGTGATCGTCCACGAATGGACGGACAAGGATCTTGTCGCGCGCATCGGACAGGCGCGAGCCTATGGCAATTTCACGCTCCTGTTCCACGACACTCATCACCGCGCCGTATCGGCGACGCAGGCGATAGCGGCACTTCAGCTCGAGCATTATGACGGAGTGCTGGTCTTCGGCGAGGTGCTGCGCGAGAGCTATCTTCGCGCCGGCTGGGGCAAACGGGTCTTCACCTGGCATGAGGCGGCGGACGACCGGCTGTTCAAGCCGTGCCCGGATGTCGAGCCCGTCTCCGACCTCGTCTGGATCGGCAATTGGGGCGACGACGAACGCAGCGCCGAGATCGCCGAGTTCCTGATCGAGCCGGCGAGCGCTCTCGCGCTGTCGGGAACCGTGCACGGCGTGCGCTATCCGACCGACGCCCGAGCCGCGCTTGCCGAGGCAGGGCTGCGCTATGATGGCTGGATTGCCAATGCCGACGTGCCGAAGAGCTTCGCCAGGCATCGCGTCACCATGCACATCCCCCGCCGGCCTTATCGGGAGAGCCTGCCCGGCATTCCGACCATACGCATGTTCGAGGCGATGGCCTGCGGCATTCCGCTGGTCTCGGCGCCATGGTCGGATGTCGAAGGACTGTTCCGTGCCGGCACGGATTTCCTGTTCGCCCGGAACGGCGCCGAGATGCGGGATCACCTTCGCGACGTGCTGAACGACAGCCAGCGTGCGGAGGCGCTGGCTGCGTCCGGCCGGGAAACCATCCTTGCGCGCCACACATGCCGGCACCGCGTCGACGAGTTGTTCGACATCCTCGCCGCATGCGGCAATCGCGAGGTCGCTGAAATCAAACCTGCAAGGGAGGCCGTTGCATGAAGATCGCCTTTTACGGATCGAGCCTTCTGTCGTCCTACTGGAACGGCGCGGCCACCTATTATCGGGGCTTGCTCAAGGCGTTGTCGAAGCGCGGCTATGACATCGTCTTCTATGAACCCGATGTCTACGATCGCCAGAAGCATCGCGATATCGAGGCGCCGGACTGGTGCAGCGTTGTCGTCTACGAGCCGACAGCGCATGCGCTGATGCAGGTCGCCTCGCGCGCCGCGCAGGCAGACGTCGTGGTCAAGGCAAGCGGCGTCGGTTTCGAGGACGAGGCGCTGCTGCATGCGGTTCTCGACAACGCTCGCCCCGATGCGCTGACCGTGTTCTGGGACGTCGATGCGCCGGCGACCCTAAGCGAGCTGCGCAATCATGCCGAACACCCGCTGCATGAGGCGTTGAAGAGGATCGGCCTTGTGCTGACCTATGGCGGCGGCGATCCCGTGGTTTGGAACTATCGCGCGCTCGGCGCCGCGGAATGCGTGCCGATCTACAACGCGCTCGATCCTGAGACACATCATCCGGTCGCCGCGAATCCACGCTTTGCCTGCGACCTGGCTTTCCTCGGCAATCGGCTGCCCGACCGCGAGGCGCGCGTCGACGCCTTCTTCTTCGATCCGGCCCGTGTGCTTGGCAGCCAACGATTCCTGCTCGGTGGATCCGGCTGGGGCGACAAGTCCTTGCCGGCGAACGTTTCGTGGCTCGGCCATGTCGGTACGCGCGATCACAACGCCTTCAACGTGACGCCGAAGGCGGTGCTCAACATCAGCCGCGACAGCATGGCGGCCAACGGGTTTTCGCCCGCGACACGTGTCTTCGAAGCGGCGGGCGCGGGCGCATGCCTAATCACCGACGCGTGGCTCGGCGTCGAGTTGTTCCTGACCCCAGGCGAAGAGATCGTGGTCGCGCGGGACGGTGCCGACGTCGCCGAGATCGTGCGCACGCTGACCCCGAAACGGGCGAAGGCGATCGGCGCCGCAGCGCTGCGGCGCGTTCTGGCAGAGCATACCTACACGCTGAGAGCCCGGCTGGTGGACGACATCTTCAAGGCGCATTTCGAGCGCCGGGCAATGGAGGCCGCGGAATGACGAAACCGCTCGACATCGTTTTCCTCGGACTTTCGTTATCCTCATCCTGGGGCAACGGCCACGCGACGACTTTCCGGGGACTGCTGCGTGCGCTCAACGAGCTCGGCCATCGCGTCACCTTCCTCGAACGCGACGTGCCCTGGTATGCGCATCACCGGGACCTGCGCGACCCCGATTTCTGCGACTTGCGCTACTACCAGACAGTCTCGGAGCTGCCCCGCAATCACCGGCAGGAGTTGCAGCGTGCCGACGCGGTGGTGATAGGCTCCTTCGTGCCGGAAGGCAGGGCCATCGTCGACGACCTCGCTTCGCTGTGTACTGGACAGTTCTGCTTTTACGACATCGACACGCCGGTGACGCTGGCGCGGGTTGCCGAGGACGATTGCGATTACCTTGCCCGCAGGCAGATCCCCTATTTCGACGTCTACTTCTCCTTCACCGGCGGACCGACGTTGCAGCGCCTCAGATCGGAGTTCGGCGCCCGCCGAACGGAGCCGCTCTACTGCTCGGTCGATCCAAAGCGACACCATCGCACCAGAGACGCGATCGAATGGGATCTCGGCTATCTTGGAACATACAGCGCCGACCGGCAGCTCGCCCTCGAAACGCTGCTGCTGGAGCCGGCGCGGCGCCTGCCGGAGCGCCGCTTCGTCGTCGCCGGCTCGCAATATCCGTCCGATATCGCCTGGCCGGACAATGTCGAGCGGATCGAGCACCTGCCGCCCGCCGAACATGCCGCCTTCTACAGCCGCCAGCGTTACACGCTGAACCTTACGCGCGCGTCGATGATCGCGGCCGGATGGTCGCCCAGCGTGCGGCTCTTCGAGGCCGCTGCCTGCGGCACACCGATCATCAGCGACCGCTGGCCCGGTCTCGATAGCTTCTTCCCGGAATCGACGATCGAGACCGCAGCCAGTGCCGGTGACGTGCAGGAAATCCTCACAGCCAAATCGGAGCGGGCCAGACTCGATATGGCCCGTTCGGCACGCGAGGCGGTGCTTGCAAGCCACACCGGCGGCGCTCGGGCGCGTGAATTCGTTCAGGCTTTGACCCAGTCTGTCCATGCGCGCGCGGCGATCGATCTGAACGTGGAAAGTGCAGCATGAATAGCAGACAGGAGACTTTGCAGATGCGGCGATCAAGAAGGGTTCAGCAGACACAGACGGCGCTTGTCGCCGGCGGTGCCGGTTTCCTCGGTTCGCATTTATGCGAGGCCTTGCTTCACGAAGGGTATCGCGTCATATGCGTCGACAACTTTCTTACCGGCCGAATGGAGAATGTCAGCTCGCTGATCGGCCAAGCCCGGTTCCGGCTGATCGAGCAGGACGTTTGCGTCCCGCTGGAACTCGGCGAGACTGTCGACCGCGTTTTCAACCTGGCCTGCGCGGCATCGCCGCCCCGCTACCAGGCCGATCCGGTCCACACCACGCGCACCTGCGTGATCGGAACGCTCAATCTGCTCGAGCTCGCCGCAAGCAACGGCGCCCGCTTCGTGCAGGCGTCGACCAGCGAAGTCTACGGCGATCCGGAACAGCACCCACAGCGCGAGGACTATGTCGGCCACGTCAACTGCACAGGGCCGCGCGCCTGTTATGATGAAGGCAAGCGCACCGCGGAGACGCTCTGCTTCGATTATCTGCGGGCCGAGATGGCCGATATTCGCATCGCCCGCATCTTCAACACCTATGGTCCCAGAATGGACCCGGCCGACGGCCGCATCGTGTCCAACCTGGTCATGCAAGCGATCGAGAAACGGCCGCTGACGATATTCGGCGACGGCCGGCAAACCCGGTCATTCTGCTATGTCAGCGACATGATCGAAGGATTGCGACGCCTTATGGATGTCGATCCCAATCCGCGACAGCCGGTCAATCTGGGCAATCCCGGCGAGTTTTCGATCCTCGAACTGGCAAGGCTGGTTCGGGAACTGACCGGCACCAAATCGCCCGTGAAATTCCTGCCCTTGCCGCAGGACGACCCGCGCCGCCGGCGGCCCGACATAGGCCGCGCAAGGGCGCTTCTCGGCTGGTCGCCCAAGGTGCCTCTCAGGCAAGGCCTGCTGCAAACCATAGCCTTTTTCTCGAGCCTCGACGACCTCGCGATGGAGCCCATCGCTCCGGTCAACAGGACTGAGGCCGGAAAAGTTCGGAACCTTCAGCTCTGAGGCGGTGGCTTCTTTCGCCGTAGCGGAACAACCGACCGGGATTGCGGTTGGACATGACAACCGTCATGGAGAAGAACTGTGCAGCCGAAGCGACCAATCAAGGACATCGACCAGATGGCGGCCGCCGAAACCGCCGCGTTCCTGCGGCGAGCCTCCATCACCTATCTCGAATGTTGCGTCAGCCTCATGATGACACATCTGCAGCGCGAGGAAGTGGCCACAATTCTGGAACAGGAAGCGGACATGCTGCGCAGGCTGGACTGATCAGCCCCTCGCGCGCTCGATAAAACGCGAAAGCCCGGTTTCGTAGCGGTCGGCGGCGCGCGTGGCCCTTACCCGCTCATCGCCGTGTGTCGACTGTCCGGCCATCGTCCATAGCCCAAGCTGGAAGGCGAGATAACAGGGCTCCATGTAGTCCACCAAAGAATGATCGACGGCACGCGACATTTGTGCCTCAATGCCTTGGATGAGCCGCGAAAGCTCGGCGTCGGAAAGCTGATATTCCACTGTCGCGCCTGCAATGTCCCAGGCTATGTCCTGACAGCCGACAATGTCATGCGAGCGGCAATGGTCGACGGCGTCCGTCTTGAGCAGGGTTCCGTCCGGCCTAACCAGAAATTCCCACGGGTGCAGGCGTCCGTCGATCTCGATCCTCCGCAGGAAGGAATGTGAGGAGTGGCGGGCGAACCAACCCTTTAATGCTTCGGCCGGCCCTTCCCCCAAGGCTTCCTTGCAGTTTTGCACGGCCATGTCTGCAAGCCCATCCAGCAACGCGCCGGCCTCTTCGGTCTGCAACGCGGCAGCGCGCCAGCCGAGATAGCGTCCAAGCCATTCGACCAGCAGGTCCCTGGCCAGCTCTGTCCGATCCAGCCTGTCCGCATCTGTCCAACGCTCGATCAGGAAGCCGTGGCAGAGTCCGGCGGGCTGCGTTCCAAAACCGGCCCTGTGCACCCACCTCGCCGTGTGCAGCTTGTGCTGGCCGGTCCCGCCGAGACCGGCGAACTTGACCAACCAACGCTCCGTGCCCGCCAGTGCCATGAATTTTCGCCGCTCAAAGCCGGCAAACACCGGAGGCCAATGCTCCGGTGGCGTGGAAATATGCTTGCGCCATTCGCCGCCGGAAATCTCGCAGAGTTCGACATCGACCTTGCCGAGCAGGTTCGCCACCCAGTGGCGAAGGTTCGGCGCGACGCATCCATCGAAGGCCGCTTCGAAATCCGCGACATGGCGCGAGCAGTGGCTCCAAATAGCCTGCATGTCTGCCGAAGCTTGCACGCCCGGCCCGCCGCGGTGGCTCGGGAACAGATGAATGCGCTCCTGGTCGATGCCCTGCCGGCGCAGCCAGGCAACGACAGCATGAAAGGAGCTGCCGGAGAGCCCCGGACCTTCATCAACGATGGCAAATTTGGCATGAGGTCTGTCGCGCCAGCCGCCGAGGAGTTCGGGCGCGGCGCATATGTGGCGGCTAAACGGGTGCCCGATCGGCCTCACACTGATGGGCGGCGGCGCATGCAGCGCGGCGGCGACCATCGCCGCGAGACCTAGACCGATGCTGCGGATCCCGATGACGCAGGTGTTTGCGTCGAGGCCCGACTGCAGCGCCGCAAGCAGATAGGTTTCCGGATATAGCGCATAAAGCGCGTAGCCTTCGGCCGGGCCGGTGATTATTTCGCTGCTACAATCGATGGTGGCAAGCTTCGCAAGCAGCAACGGGTCGAGCGCTCCGCTCCGGACAAATCCTTGTTGCCAGGATCGCAGCACTTCCTCCGACAACTCGACGAGAATTTCCGACCCCAGCTTCTGTGTCGACGAATTGCAATCGGCACCCCTGGTGTCGAATTCCGCATCGGCAAGGCCTTGCACAAGTTCGGAGGCACTGACGAAAAGATCGACCACGGCGGCGTGACGTTCGATACCGGCGGGCAGATCGCCGATTGCTGCCGCTGCGGCCAAGTCAGCTTCCCTGAGCTGTTGTGCGCTGCGCGTTCGCTTGTGGTCGCCGAAGACGATCATGCGGCTCCTATCCCGCTGTCTGGCCGCCAACGCGAAGCGGCGCCTCTTTGATCCGAGATCCGGCTCAGCAATTTTTCACGGCGCGAAGGAACATTCGAGGTCGCTCCCGGTTCGGCGCGAGGAACTTACCTTCAGCAAAGAGGCAGCGGTTCGTGACATCGAAGAAAGTTCGCATCGGCATCGTTGGCGTGGGCAATTGCGCGTCATCTCTTGTGCAAGGTCTCTCCTACTATCGCCACGCCAACGGCAACGAGCCGATCCCCGGGCTGATGCATGCCGACCTCGGCGGCTATCATGTCGACGACATTGAGGTCGTCTGCGCCTTCGATGTCGCGAAAAACAAGGTTGGGCGCGATGTGGCGGAAGCGATCTACACCGCGCCCAACAACACCTTCCGTTTTGCTGATGTCGCGCCGACCGGCGTCCGTGTGGAGCGCGGCCCAACACTCGACGGCATCGGCAAATATCTCCGAGACGAGATCGAAGAGTCGGATGAACCGGTAGCAGACGTAACCGGCCGGCTGCGGGGGAGCGGGGTCGAGGTGCTGATATCCTATCTTCCGGTCGGCTCCGAACAGGCGACGCGCTTCTATGCCGAATGCGCGCTTGAGGCCGGCTGCGCCTTCGTCAATTGCATTCCTGTCTTCATCGCCTCGCGGCCGGAATGGCGCCAGCGCTTCGAGGAGCGCGGCCTTCCCCTCGTCGGCGACGATATCAAGAGCCAGGTCGGCGCAACGATCGTGCACCGGCTGCTCGCCAACCTCTTCCGGGAGCGCGGCGTGCGCATCGATCGCACCTATCAGCTCAACTTCGGCGGCAACACCGACTTCCTCAACATGCTTGAGCGCGAGCGGTTGGAATCGAAAAAGATTTCCAAGACGCAATCCGTCACCAGCCAGATCGACGTCCCGCTCGAGGCCGGCAACATCCATGTCGGCCCCAGTGACCATGTCCCGTGGCTGACTGACCGCAAATGGGCCTATATACGGGTCGAAGGCACCACCTTCGGCGGCGTGCCGCTCAATGCCGAGCTCAAGCTGGAGGTCTGGGATTCGCCCAATTCCGCGGGCGTGGTCATAGACGCCGTCCGCTGCGCAAAGCTGGCCCTCGACCGTGGCATTGCCGGCGCGCTCACAGGCCCCAGCAGCTACTTCATGAAGTCGCCGCCCCAGCAGTTCACCGACGCCGAGGCGCGCCTGCGCACATTGGCCTTCATCGCCGGCGGGGACGAGCCGTTGCTCGATGCCGCCGAATGACCACGACTTTCTTTCTCATCCGCCACGCGGCTCATGATCATGTCGGGTGCTACTTGGCCGGGCGGCTCGATGGCGTTCGCCTCGGCGAGGCCGGACAGGCGCAGGCGCTGCATCTCGCGCGCCGCATGGCGCGCGAGCCGCTCGCTGCCATCTTGAGCAGTCCGCGCGAACGCACGCTGGAGACCGCAAAGCCGATCGCGATCGCCTGCGAGGTCGAGAAGATCGCGATCTGCAAAGAACTCGATGAGATCGACTTCGGCGAGTGGTCCGGCAAGACCTTCGAAGAACTGAACGGCGACGCAAGCTGGCGGCTTTGGAATGACCAGCGCCAGAGCGCCCGCACGCCGAGCGGCGAGACGATGCTGGATGTCCAACACAGGATCGTCGGCCTGATGGATGCGTTGCGCGAGAATGGGCAGGGTCAGTGCATCGCCCTTATCAGCCATGCCGACGTCATCAAGGCAGCCGTCTGCGCGATTCTCGGCCTGCAGCTCGGCGACTGCTTCCGCTTCGATATTGCGCCGGCCTCGATCACCACAGTCGTTCATGGCGACTGGGGTTCCAAGCTCATCCGCCTCAACGAACTCCCCTGACGGAGCGGCTGGCGATGCGCATGGTCATATTCGGTCTCACCGTCACGTCCTCATGGGGCAACGGCCATGCCACGCTCTGGCGCGGGCTGATAGGCGCTCTGGCCCCATTTGGCTGGTCGATCAGCTTCTTCGAGCGCGACACGCCCTATTACGCCGGTGCCAGGGACCTCGACCGGCTCGATGCCTGCAACATCATTCTCTACTCGGACTGGGAGAGTATCCGCCATGAGGCTGAGGCCGCGATACGGCAGGCCGACGTGGTCATAGTCACCTCTTATTGTCCGGACGCCGTGAGGGCCTCGCGGCTCGCCAACGAGAGCTGTCGCGGGCTGAAGGTGTTCTACGATCTCGATACACCGGTAACGCTGGCGAGAATCGAGCAAGGTGACTATCCGGCCTATTTCGAGCCGGATGGCCTGCGCGATTTCGACCTGATCCTGAGCTATACCGGAGGACCGGCGATCGATGCGCTGAAGGGTATTCTCGGCGTGCGCCATGTCCTGCCGCTCTACGGACATGTCGACCCCAACCGGCACCGGCCGGCCCCGCCACGGTCCGAGTTCGCCGGCGATCTCTCCTATCTCGGAACCTATGCCGAGGACCGGCAGGCGGCCGTGGAAAGACTGCTCGTAGCTCCAGCGGCCCAACTGCCGAACCGCCGCTTCATCATCGGCGGCGCACAATATCCAGCGGACTTTCCATGGAGCGGCAATATCTTCTTCGTCAGGCACCTGCCGCCCGCGGATCACCCCGCCTTCTTTTCCTCCTCGCGCCTGACGCTGAACGTCACCCGCGAAGCGATGGCGCGCAAGGGCTGGTGCCCGTCAGGCCGGCTGTTCGAGGCAGCCGCCTGCGGCGCCGCGATCATCTCCGATGATTGGGCAGGCCTCGACAGCTTCTTCACGCCCGGCAGCGAGATTCTGTTGGCACACAATACCGGCGATGTCGTCGCCGCGCTTGGCCTGTCGGACAACGAAATCGAGGCCCTTGGCCGCCGCGGCCGTGAACGCGTCCTCGACGAGCACACGTCCGCGCACCGCGCCGCCGAACTCGATCGCATCTTGAACGCCGCCGCGTCCATGGCAGGTGGAGCAATGGAGGAAGCCGTCTGATGTTGGGGATCGTGCCTGCCGCAGGCCGCGGCAGCCGCATTCAGCCGCTGGGTTTTTCCAAGGAGCTGTTGCCGGTCGGCAGCCGGCTGGACGGGCAGACCGAGCGCCCCTGCGCGGTGAGCGAATATCTGGTGCGGCGGATGGTCCGAAACGGCGTCGACCGCATCTGCTTCATTATCGGTTCCGGCAAGTCGGACATTCTCGAATATTATGCCGCGGGTTATGACACAGCCGCAGCAATCTTCGTCGCGCAGCCCTCCCCGATCGGACTGTGCGATGCGATCTTCCGTGCCGAGCCGCTGGTCACGCCGGAAGAAACGGTCCTGATCGGCCTGCCGGACACGATCTGGTTCCCCGAGGACGGCTTCTGCCGCCTGGCCGACGACCGGCTGTCCTTTCTGATGTTTCCGGTCGATCGCCCGGAACTGTTCGACGCCGTCGTCCTGGATCAGAGCGGACGTGTCGAGCAAATCCAGGTCAAGCAAGCTGATGCCGCAACAAACTGGGTCTGGGGCGCCTTCAAGATGCCTGGCCGTATCTTCCACCAGCTCGCGGCACTGTGGCGCCAGCGCGACGGCTTCGACGAGTATTTCGGCACGCTGATCAACGCCTATCTCGCAGCCGGAGGCGAGGCTTACGGCGTCAAGGCCGGAACGGCCTATGTCGATGTCGGCACTTTCGATGGATATCGCACGGCGCTCAGGCTGCTCGAAAGCAACGATGTCGTTGAAGATGAGACCCCGCCGATGCTCGCATCGCAAGATCTCTCAACGGTGCCAACCCTTCCAGGCGAAGGAGCTTAGCCATGCTGCATTCCAGCACGGAAATACGCCGCCGCATCGACGCACTGGGACCGTGGTTCCACAATATGGAGCTTGCGGGCGTGGAAACCGCGCCGGATCATTTCCTCGGCAATTATCCACTGATCAAATGGCGCAAATTCGCGGATGCCATTCCGACTGACCTTTCGGGCATGTCCGTGCTCGATATCGGCTGCAACGCCGGCTTTTATTCGATCGAGATGAAGAAGCGCGGCGCCGATCGCGTGCTCGGCATTGATTTCGACCAGGCCTACCTCGCCCAGGCGCGCTTCGCCGCCGAGATCGCCGGCTGCGATATCGAATTCCGGGAAATGTCCGTTTACGACGTCGGGGCGCTTGGCGAGCGCTTCGACATCGTGCTGTTCATGGGTGTGCTCTACCACCTGCGCCATCCGCTGCTGGCGCTCGACCTGATCCGCGCGCATGTCGCAGGCGACCTGATGATCTTCCAGTCGATGCAGAGGGGCAGCGGGGACGTCCTGCCGCTCGAACAGAACTACCATTTCTGGACACGCGACCTCTTCGATCGACCTGAATTTCCGAAACTGCACTTCATCGAGCATCGCTATGCGGACGACCCGACCAACTGGTGGATTCCAAACCGTGCCTGCACCGAAGCGATGCTGCGCAGCGCCGGCTTCGAAATCGTGCTGCACCCTGAGGACGAGGTCTATTTCTGCCGTGCGGCGGGCAATCCGTCCGACGGCGCCGCCGTCTATCCCGCGAAAGGAGAGGCCGATGATTGAAGCCGCGATGATCTGGAACGAGCCCAACAACAAATCGCATTGGGATCCCGAGCTCGATCCGGACTGGAGCCGTTTTGCCTCGATGGCAATCCTGGCCGCCGATGCGATCGACCGGGAAAACCCGGCCGTCACAAAGGTGCTGGGCGGTATTTCGCCGATCGATGCCGGCTTCATGACACGCATGAAGGATTTCGGCGTGCTCGACCATGTCGACGCCGTCGCGGTGCATGGCTTCCCGCTCGACTGGAATCTCTGGCAAATCGACGAATGGCCGCAGAAGCTCGGCGAGATCGCCGCCATCACCGATCTGCCGATCTGGGTCAGCGAAGTCGGCGTATCGACCTTCGGCGCCGAGGAGATCCAGCTCTGGGGTCTGCGCCGCACGGCCGAGCTGCTGCTTGGCATCGCGCCGCGGGTGCAGTGGTACAGCCTCTATGACCTGCCGCGTTCATGGGAGGCGACGACGCGCCATCGCGAGGCGGAAGGCTCGTCCTATTACAGGCACTTCTACATGGGCCTGCTGCGCGAGGACGGCACGCCCAAGCCGGCGCTCGAGGAGTTCGTGCGCCACACCCCGCAAATGGGCCTGGTACAGTGGTTCCATTTCGAGGACCATCGGCTGGATGATGCCGTAGCCTGGATGCACCGACTGGGCGTGACGCACCTGCGCACTGGCCTGTCCTGGGCGGACAGCTTCCGGCCGAATGCGCTGGACTGGTTCGATCGCCAGATGGAAGCGCTCGCCGACTTCAACGTCACGGTGACCTTCTGCTTCACGCCCGAGCATCGCGGTCTCCAGCCCCACCACACAAGTCCGCCGCAGGTGCCCGAGGAATTCGCCGAATTCTGCGCCGCGATGATCCGCCGCTACGCTCCTGCGATCAGTGACGACATGACACGAACGCGGCGCGTGTCGGCGGCATGGTGAGTTCCGGCTCGATCGGCGATGACACTGACTGTCCTCAACGTCGCCTACCCCCTCGCGCCAGTCGGGCGGGATGCGGTCGGCGGCGCCGAGCAGGTGCTGTCGGCGCTGGACCGGGCGCTGGTTGAGAAAGGCCACCGGTCGGTTGTCATCGCCTGCCACGGGTCAAAGACGGCCGGCGTCCTGGTGGAAACACCGGCCGAAGCAGGCGTGCTCGACAAGGCGGCGAAGGACCGGGCCCAGCAGGCGCATCGCGACGCGATCGCGGCTGCCCGGGCGCGCTGGTCTATCGACGTCGTTCACCTCCACGGCATCGACTTCGACGCCTATCTGCCCACCGACGGCCCAACCTTGGTGACGTTGCACCTGCCGCTGGGCTGGTATCCCTCCGAAGTGCTTGGGCCGTCGCGCGAGGACCTGTGGCTGCACGCGGTCTCGGAGGCGCAGCACCGGACAGCGCCGGCAGGGTCGAGGCTTGCGAAGCCTATTCCAAACGGCGTCGATATCGATGCGCTGAACGAGTCCCGGCTGCGGCGCGATTTCGCTTTGGTGCTCAGCCGCGTCTGTCCCGAAAAGGGCATCCATCTCGCAATCGAGGCAGCCAAGCGCGCCGGCACTCCCCTGGCGATCGCCGGCCAGGTCTATCCCTACGAGACCCATTTGCGCTATTTCGCCGACGAGGTCCGTCCTCGCCTCGATCGGCAGCGGCGTTTTCTCGGGCCGCTGGGGTTTCGCGCCAAACGGCGGCTGCTGAACGCCGCCCGCTGCCTGGTCGTCCCCAGCCTTGCCGCCGAAACAAGCTCGCTTGTCGCAATGGAGGCGCTTGCCTGCGGCACGCCGGTCGTCGCTTTCCCGAATGGCGCCCTTCCCGACGTCGTCCAGCATGGCAGAACCGGATTTCTGGTCAATGACGTCGAGGAGATGGCTAAGGCCATCGTCCATTCTGGAGCGCTGGACCATGAGACCTGCCGGGCCGAGGCGCGCCGCCGCTTCTCGCTTGAGCGCATGGTCACATCCTACATGGATGCTTACGAAGCGCTGGCGAAGCTTGGCACCCGCAGCGCCTTGCTGGGGACCGCCTGATGGGCGGTCTGCGCACCGAGATCATTCGCGATCCCGGGACGTTCGAGGACCTTGAGCCGTGCTGGTGGCAGCTCTGGGGACGGAGTATCTCGGCCACGCCGTTCCAGTCTCCTGCCTGGCTCATCCCCTGGTGGCGTACATTCGCGCCAGGCGATCTCACCGCAATTGCCGTGTGGAGCGGAGACGAACTCGCCGGACTGGCGCCGCTCTATATCGAAAGGCATGATGGCGGTCAGCGAATGCTCCCCATCGGAATTTCGCTGAGCGATTATCTCGACATTTTGTGCGCGCCGGAACTGGAGGCGGAGACTGAGGCCGCCATAGCCGAAGCGGCGCTGTCGCTGGAATGGTCGCAGTGGATCCTGCCCGATCTCTCGGCCGACGCCATATCGCTGAGCCTTGAGCTGCCGAATGCCGAAGAGCGCCGATCGATGGCGCACGCGGCCTGTCCTGTGCTGTTGCTCGACGGCGATCGGACTCTGGCCCGCTCGGTTCCGGCGAGACGAAGGCGTCAGTTGCGCCGCGCCGAGAGAGCTGCCCGGCGAAGAGGAGCTGTCATTGTCAGCCGCGGCGAATCCGATCCGCAGACATTTCTCGACAGGCTCATCCGACTGCATGGCGCGCGCTGGACCGGCCATGGCGGTGGCGTCCTGTCCGACACGGCTGTGGAATTTCATCGCAGGGCCCTGCCGCGGCTTGCCGATAACGGCATGGCGCGATGCTTGACGATCCAGATCGACGATGCCGTCGTCGGCGCCTATTACGGTTTTCATCACCGCGACCGGGCCTATGCCTATCTTGGCGGTTTCGATCCGGCCTATGCCGACGAAAGCCCCGGCGCGATTCTGATCGGGCATGCCATCACCGGAGCCGCCAGCGAGGGCGCGCTGGAGTTCGATTTCCTGCGCGGCAGGGAAGGTTACAAATATGGTTGGGGCGCGAAGGACCGCTGGACGGCGCAGAAGGTCTGGACCAGGAGCGCCTCGCCGTGAACATCGCGAGGCAACCCGGCGCGATTGCCAGACGCCTGCTCGAGGATTGCATGACGGACGGCCTTTCCGTCGACAACGCGCTGGCCAGATTGGCCGTTTATACCGACAAGACGACCAGCGCGGCGCAACTGGCGGATATCGCGCTGGACATGCGTCCAAGCCATGCTCCCCGGCGATGCTGGCTGGAGGAGGTCGCCACGATGCTTCGTGGCAAGGCGGACGCCTTCGACAAGGTCCGCAGAGCGGCTGCCTGCGTGTCGCATGACCGGCCGGATAGCGAACTGACCGCCATAACCGTCAAAAGGCTGGCCGGCAGCTTCGATCGGGCGGCCGCCATATCTCCCGCGGCCAGCGTCCAGTTGTCCTCGCTTGGCGACGAGCACAGGCTGTCGACTACCACCGCCGAGATTGTAGCATGGCTGGAACAGCAGGGCTTCGTTGGTGCCCATAAGCACATACTCGACATCGGCTGCGGCATCGGGCGTCTCGAACATGCGCTCGGCACCCACGCAGGATATGTCATCGGCATCGATATTTCGTCGCGAATGATCGAAATCGCGCGCCGGCGATGCGCCGGCCTTGCCAATGTGGAATTTCACCTGACCTCAGGCCTTGATCTCGGTGATTTCGCCGATGCAAGCTTTGACGGCGTGCTGGCCCTGGACAGTTTTCCTTACCTGGTGCTCGCCGGGGTTGCCGAGCGGCATTTCATCGAGATCGCGCGCGTGCTGCGGCGGGGAGGAATGGCAGCGATCCTCAACTATTCCTATCGGACATCGCCGGGCATCGATTCCGGCGACATCAGCCGTCTTTCTCATGCATGCGGCATGGACCTCGTGATCGACGGCGAAATGCCGTTCGGCAGTTGGGACGGCATGGTCTTTCTTGTCCGTCGTGACGGCGGAACATAACGCACCGGCGGCAGTTCGGTCACCGAACAGTTCCAGGCCAGCAGAACAGGGAGAAGCAGATGGCATCCGGCGGTAAGAAACAGATGGGCCGCGGCAGCCAGGGCAAGGGTTCCGGAACCGGAGCCAAGACGACGCTTGCAAAGGACATGGTCGGCGAGAACGACGTGCTGTCGAACCGGGACAAGAAGCAGCACACCGAGCAACGAGGTCTGGACGGCAACCGGATCAAATCCGATCAGTATCAGGATCACGCTGCGAACCGCCTTCCCAAGGATTGAGCTGATGTTTCCAGATCACCTCTGGCCGCAAAATCCGGGGACAACGGACCGGAAACCCCACAGCCTGCGGCAAGCGCCTTGCATAGGCCGGTCGGCTATGCCTCTGTGAGATTTGAAGGGGCCTCTGTTTGTTAAGAGAATGCCATGTCTCACAGGAGTCAGCGCGACCTTTGCGCCCAGGTAATCCAGAGCTTGGACCAGGAGATCGCATCGCTGCTGAACGCTATCGAGCGGGAGGAGGTCCCTGACCGGCTGACAAGGCTTGCACTCGAACTGCAGAACGCTCTGATCGAAAAGCGCAAAGGCGACATAACGGGTGAGCGCGGTTGAAGATGTCACCAGCAAGGATGCAGCATTCCTTGGAGTCGGGAAGGCATCGATATCGCCCGCTGTCGCGTGATCGGTGGAACCTTAACATAAGTTAGTCGTTGTAGCCGATTGGGGATCATCCCGATGGCTGGCAGAACTCCGGAAGTGGACGAACTCGTTCGGCGTCTGGTCGCGCAGACGGGCATCACCGAAGCGCAAGCGCTCGAACTTGTTTCTCTGCTCGGCCTGAATTGGGCCTCGTTGATGAGAGAGGCCAAAGTCATGACAGCAGCCCAGCGCCGGTAGGATTTGGCTGGGCTTAGCGCCTTGCGCCCTCTGTATCCCAATGATCGTCCGAAAGTTGACGTCGTGGCTCGATCAGCGCCTGCGGCGAGCTTTCTCCGAGGAATTCCAGAACGCCGGCACGGGCGCGGTTGAGGCGGCTTTTGACGGTGCCGACAGCGCAACCGCATATTTGCGCGGTTTCTTCGTAGCTTACGCCCAGTACGCCGATCAGCATCAAGACCTCACGCTGATGGGACGGCAGCTTCTGGATGGCTTGATGCACTTCCCTGCTTTGCACGGACCAATCCTGGGACGGTTCCGAAATCGGCCGGCTGGAGGCGCAGTCGAGCAGCCCGGGGGCCTCCCTGGCCGCCGCTTTGACACGCGTGTAGTGCGTGTTGCGCATGATGGTGAAGAGCCAGGACTTCAGGCGCGTGCCGGGCTCGAATTTGTCCAGGTTGGAGAGCCCTTTGGTCAACGTTTCCTGCACAAGATCGTCGGCATCGTCAGGCACGCGACAGAAGGTTCGCGCAAAAGCCCGCAGGGCAGGAATGAGGTTGACGATGGAGATCTCCTCGGTGCTGGGGTTCGGCAGATTATGCTCTCTGAATGACAATGTTCCGGCCCCAGCAAGTAGGAATTACGCAGTGCAGACTAGGGAGAATGTTTGAGAAATCGGAACGTTCCTGTTTTCCATCGCTCGGCCAAACTTTTGGTGAGGTGGCGTGATCGAAGGGAGCGGCAACATTCAACGGGCCGCCTCGATCTTCGGTTCCTCGATATACCAAGGCATGGAAATGATCACGATGTCCGATCCGCCGAACTCGAGCAGTTTGGCGTGCAATCGGCGAGCGCGCTGCGTATGCAGCATATATTGCCACCAATTGGGCGGCACGACCTCTGGGAGCAGCACCGCAATGGTGCGGCCGTCGAACTCGCCGCGCAACGCCTTGATCTCCTTCAATAACGGCTCGTACATCAGCCGGTAGTCGGCATTGAGGAGAAGCAGGCGCGGCGGGCGCAGGCCAGCCGCCTTCGCCGGCGCTTCCACATCCTGCGACCACCTCCCGCGAATTGCGCGCTCTTCGTCGCTCTCTTCACCCGACAGCCGCGCCACATGGACGGCGATGACATCTTCGGACAGGTGAAAGGCAAAGCTGAGCGCCTTGTCCGCCATCCTGTTCCATTGCTGGGTCACGACAAGAACGACAGGGGGCTCGGTGCTGCTCAAATCGACTTTCCCGGGCTCGCGCAGACTTGCCTCGAGCTGGTCGTAATAGCGCCTCACCAGCCGCAGCAGGAGGATCACAACCGGGATGACGATCACCGTGATCCAGGCGCCTTCCCTGAATTTGGCGACGACAATCACGATGAGCGCCAGCGCGGTGACTATGCCGCCGAACGCGTTGATCGCCAGATGCATCCGGTTGCCCGTCCGGTTCGTGTCCTTGGTTGTGCGAAGCGCCCTTACCCAGTGCATCACCATCCCAGTCTGCGACAGCGTGAAGGTCAGAAAGGCGCCGATGGCGAAAAGCGGGATCAGATGGTCGGTGATGCCGCCGAACACGACCAGCAGCAGTCCCGTCGACGAGGCGAGGTAAAGGATGCCGATGGAGAAAACGAGCCGGCGGCCAACCATGGCGAAGGGCTTGGGAAGATATCCGTCTTCCGCCACCATGCGGCAAAGGCGGGGGAAATCGACGAAGCTTGTATTGGCCGAAAGCGCCAGCACGCAAAGCAGGCTACCGATGGCGACATAGTAGAAGACCCCGTCGCCAACGACGGCATGCGCAAGCTGCGACAGCACGCTCTGATAGCCGTCCTTCTCCTGATCCATCGCACCGATGCGGTAGCGTGCCGACAGGAAGGCAATGCCGCCGAGCAGCAGTCCAAGGAGCAGACAGATCGCCGCCAGCGTGCGCCGGCCGTGCCTGACGGGCGGATCCTTGAATGCAGTCATGCCGTTGCTGACCGCCTCTACGCCGGTCATCGCCGTACAGCCGCTGGCAAAGGCGTGCATCAAGAGGAGCAGGCTTACCGTTTCGGACGGCTGCTGCAGGGGCGGCGGTGGAATTGCGGGCACCGGCTGACCCCGGAGGCAAGCGTCTTCGAGACGCCGATCGCCAGGATCGCCAGGAAGCTGGCAACGAACAGATAGGTCGGCAAGGCAAACAACCGGCCGGCATCGAGCGTGCCGCGCAGGTTGACGACGGTTACCAAAAGCAGGATCCCGAGGCAGATCCAAAGCGTGTAGGCATGCAGCGAAGGCAGCGCCGACACCAGCGCGCCGACGCCGGCAGAGATGCCTACGGCGACATTGAGCACGTAGTCGACCATCAGCGCGGCGGCGGCAAGCAGGTTGGCATTGCGGCCAAGATTTTCGCGCGAGACGATATAAGCGCCGCCATTGCCGGGGTAAGCGGCGATGGTCTGGCGGTAGGAAAGATAAAGGACCGCGAGCAAACCGACTATGGCGCCCATGATCGGACCGATATAGCCGAGACCCGCCGCGCCGAGCGGGATCAGGATCGTGAGCGCCGCTTCTGGCCCATAGGCCGACGAACCCAGCCCATCGAGGCCCATTGCCGGCACGCCCTCGAACACGCCGATCTTGCGTTGCGACTGTTCCTGATTTGCCAGGCGCCGGCCGAGAATCCAGCCCAGTATCGACATGTCGTTGTCCCGAGAAACTTCTCCCGAATAGCGCGGGGAGAAGAATGTTCCTCGACTGCGCCTTCCGATTCTGAGGGCAGGCGGGAATGGGCCGGTCGCTAGGAATCACCGGCCGCGAGCGGATCTCGTGGCGCTATGGGCGGTCGCGCAGCGCGAGCGCTCGGATTGCTTGTCTGCTTGGTTTCAGCGACTGTGGCATCAAGTGCGGCCACGCACTTCAATGCCAGCCGGGCAGCTCCCTCAGCTGCATTCGGTCGGACTTGTGAAGCATGAACATGAACGTCGTTGTTGACGATCTGCGCGTACTCATTTCTTCTTGAACTCAAACAGCTCAACCAGATTGCCCGACGGATCTTCCAGAAGTCTGGCGCGACCAGCTCCCGCCTCGCTGATTTCTCCTTTGAATTTGACGCCTGCATCGTTCAACCGGCCGACGACGACATCTATGTCCTTCGTGACGATCATGAATCGGTTCCACCCGCCAGGCTCTGGTTTGCCGCCAGCAGTTCCTCCACTGCCTGCCCCCGGAGCGCTAAGGTAAAGCGTGAGATCATCGCGAATGAGCGCTGCGAACTTGCCAGGGTTGTGCATGTCCACCTCGAACTCGAGGTTATCGCGATAAAACGCGACCGAAGTGTCAACGTCTGTCACAATGTATCGGATGGACGCCATGGCCCGTGCTCCTTTCACCAAAGAAAGTGAACTGGCCGATGGGAATGTGGTTCCTTGGCGATCGCGGCCAATAGTCTGCCAGTCGGCTGATGAGAACACGACCTGGGCTTCTACCGCCTGCAGAGCAGCGTCGCTCGATTTCTATCTGTCGCTGGTCTCCGATCGCTTATACATCCTCCTATCCCATGCTACTGCATGGCGATCCCTGTCACTCCCACTCGATCGTCCCCGGCGGTTTCGACGTCACGTCATACACCACCCGGTTGATGCCGCGCACCTCGTTGATGATGCGGGTGGCTGCGGAGGCGAGGAAGTTCATGTCGTAGTGATAGAAATCGGCCGTCATGCCGTCGACGGAGGTGACGGCGCGCAGCGCGCAGACGAATTCGTAGGTCCGGCCGTCGCCCATCACGCCGACCGTCTGCACCGGGAGCAACACCGCGAAGGCTTGCCAGATGGCGTCGTAGAGGCCGGCCTTGCGAATCTCATCGAGATAGATGGCGTCGGCCTCGCGCAGGATCTCCAGTTTTTCGCGCGTGATGCCGCCCGGGCAACGGATAGCAAGGCCGGGGCCGGGGAAAGGATGGCGGCCGATGAAGCTTTCGGGGAGGCCGAGCTCCTTGCCGAGCGCCCTCACCTCGTCCTTGAACAATTCGCGCAGCGGCTCGACCAGCTTCATGTTCATGCGCTCGGGCAGGCCGCCGACATTGTGGTGCGACTTGATCGTCACAGACGGGCCGCCGGAGAAGGAGACGCTTTCGATGACGTCGGGATAAAGCGTGCCCTGGGCCAGGAAATCGGCGCCGCCGAGCTTCTTCGCCTCTTCCTCGAACACCTCGATGAACAGCCGGCCGATGGTCTTGCGCTTCTTTTCGGGGTCGGCCTCGCCTTCCAGCGCCGAGATGAAACGGTCGGAGGCGTCGACCAGGATCAGCGGCAGGTTGTAGTGCTGGCGGAACATCTCCACCACGCCCTTGGCCTCGTCCTTGCGCATCAGGCCGTGGTCAACAAGGATGCAGGTCAGCTGCTCGCCGACCGCCTCGTGGATGAGAAGCGCCGCGACGGAGGAGTCGACGCCGCCCGAAAGCGCGCAGATGACTTTGCCCTTGCCGACCTGCTTGCGGATCGTCTCGACCGCGTGCTCGCGATAGGCGCGCATCGTCCAGTCGCCCTCGATGCCGGCGATGTTGTGGACAAAGTTCCTGAGCAGCCTGGCGCCGTCCGGCGTGTGCACCACTTCCGGATGGAACATGATGCCGTACATCTTGCGCTCGATATCGCCGAAAATGGCGAAGGGCGAGCTTTCCGACTTGCCGAGCACCTTGAAGCCCGGCGGCAACTCGATGACCCGGTCGCCGTGACTCATCCACACCTGGTGGCGCTGGCCAGGCGCCCACAGGCCTTCGAACAGCGGGCTCTCCTTCTCGATCTCGACGAAGGCACGGCCGAACTCGCGGTGGTTGGAGCTTTCGGCGACGCCGCCCATCTGCACGCAGAGCGCCATCTGGCCGTAGCAGATGCCGAGCACCGGCACGCCGGCGTCGAAGACCACCTGCGGCGCACGCGGGCTGCCGATGTCGGTGGTCGAGGCCGGGCCGCCCGACAGGATCACCGCTTTCGGCTTGATGCGCTTGAAGGCCGCTTCGGCCGACTGGAACGGCACGATCTCGGAAAAGACGCCGGCCTCGCGGATGCGGCGGGCGATGAGTTGCGTGAACTGGCTGCCGAAATCGACAATCAGAACGGTGTCGGGATGATTGGCTGTCGTCGTCATGGCGAGCCTTTAGAGAAAGAAACGAGTCGGCGCAATGGGTTGCGCGCGGTCGCGCCGTTCACTTCGATGCTGGTGCTTCTCCCTGCTCGGCGTCAAGTGAGCGCAAGGCGTCCATCAGCGCCGCGAACCGCTGCTCGCCGATGCGATCGATATAGCCGCGTTCGATCTGAAGCTTGATGCGATCGCCGTCGCGCAAGGCATCTAGGCCTTTGCGCGTATAGCGCACGAGCTTGCCGCGCCCGTCCCGGGGATCGGGCAATCGCTCCAGCACGCCTTCCGCCTCCAGGCCGTCGAGCAACTGTTGAACCGCTTGCTTGGAGGTGGCCGCGCGCTCAATCAACGCCGACTGGCGCGTGCCGTTGCGCGGGATGTGTCCAAGCAGGCCGGCGCGCGCTTCGCTGAACCAAGCGTGGCCGGCGGCCCGCATGGCAGCGGCGAATTCCGCCTGCCAGGCACGGCTCGCCTGCCACAGCCGCCAACCGACGTGATTGGGCAGCCCATCGTTTTTTTCGTCAAGCTCCTTGACCATTTAATTCGAACTCCGTATGGTCAAGATACTTGACGATATTCTGGGCGTCGAGGCCATTCGAGAAACGCAAACCCCGCGGACAGGAACAATGACGATACTGAACAGGGACACGCTGGCCATTATCATGGTCGGAACCACGCATGTCATCGACATGGGCGGCAAGAACGCCTTCATCCACTATGAAACCGACGATCGGGCGCACATGCTCCTGCCGGATGGCACGCGCTTTCACGGGACCTGGACGCTGCTTGACGACGGCTACAAGGTCGAATGGAAAAACGGCCCCGCCGGCGCGTGGAAACTCGATCATGCAGCGGGGGCAATCGACTATATCGATGCGACAGGAGCCTCCCGTGGACGCATTTCACGCATCGATTTCGGCGATCCACAACGCCTTGCTGCCTGATCCAACCGGCAGTCAGCCACCAAGCAGGCCGCCGCCGATCGCCTGTTCCAGCAGGGCGACGGCCGCGGCGAGCTTCTCGTCGATGACGTGCAGATATTCCGTCCAGTCGTTGACGTGCCTGAGATCGGCCGCGCCGTCGGAAATGCCGCGGAGCCCAATCAGCGGCAAACCGAACAGCTGGCAGGCACGCAGGCAGGCAAAGGTCTCCATGTCGACCATGTCGGCATCAATGGCGTCATATGCAACGCCGGAGACGATCGCGCCGCCGGTCGAGAGCGTGGCGGTCTTGATGCCTGGAATGACGAAGGGCAGCGGCACCGACACCGGCAGGTCGAGGAAAGGCGTCGCGCCCTTCTCGAAGCCGAGCGGCGAAGCATCCATGTCGCGATAGCTCACCGACACGGCCTGGTAGATCTCGGTCTGCTCCAGCCTGCGGCTGCCGGCCGAGCCCAGCGAGACGACCAGGTCCGGAAGCGCGCCTTCAGCCTTCAACGCCGCGAGCTCGGCGCCCAGCCTGACCCCGGCCTCGACCGGACCAACGCCGGTCATCAGCGGTGTGAACAGGTTCTTCAGGTGCGGGCCGTATTCGGCCTCAGCCGCCATGACGAAGAGAACGGATTTTTGCGACAGGCGTGACACTTCGACAGTCATGAAGCTTTACCCCTATTTGCTACGACGACGCGAAAGGGACAACGTGCCTCGCCGCCTGCCGGCCCTTCGCTATGGCTCCGGGCGTTCGTCGCTCGAAAAGCCCATTTGGGAGCTTTTCGTCCGCTGCGCGGACCGCTCCTCACCCCTCTATCCCGTCGCGGCCGACCACCGTCATCATCGTGCCGGTCATGGTGGCGATCAGCTTGGCCTCGCCGTCGGCGGCGAAGGCGTAGGCCTGGCCGTCGGCGACGATGATGGTGCGACCGGGTTTGGTCACGGAGCCGCGGAACAGGAACCGCTCGCCCCTGCCCGGCGCGAGCAGGTTCACCTTGAACTCGATGGTCAGCACGCCGGAATTCTCCGGCATCAGCGAAAAGGCCGCGTAACCGCAGGCGGAGTCCAACGCCGTGGAGATGACGCCGGCATGCAGGAAACCGTGCTGCTGGGTCAGCGAGGCGGAATACGGCATCTCGATCTCGATGATGCCAGGCGTCACCAGCGTCAGCTCGGCGCCGATTGTCGCCATCGCCTCCTGGCGGGCAAAGGACGCCCTGACGCGTTCCTCGAAATCCGGAGCGGGTACGATCTTGGCTGCCGCCATGGCGCTTTGCCTCACATTGCTGGCGAAGTTTATTGCAGAGCCAGGCAAGACAGGCAATCTTTTATGCTGCAGCGCAGCAAAAGCCGGCGGTGTTCAGTCGGTCCTGCGCAAGGCATGGAGATAGAACCCGTCGGTGCCGCTGAGCGCCGGCGACAGCGAGATACCGCCGGTATCAGCAATGCGCGCGGCCCCTTCATGGCCCGGGAAGCGGCTGTCCCACAGCTGGCGATGATCGACCGGCGCGAAGCCTTCATGGCGCGCGCGGAACGCGGCGACCTGCTCGCCGTTCTCGGCGTCGAACACCGAACAGGTGATGTAGACCAGCAGGCCGCCCGGCTTGACGAAGACTTGCGCGGTGTCGAGGATCGCCTGCTGCTCTGCCTTGCGGGCATCGAGCTGCCTTTCCGTCAAACGCCATTTGGCGTCGGGCCGCCGCCGCCAGGTACCGCTGCCGGTGCAGGGCGCGTCGATCAGCACGATGTCCATATGGTTGGTGAGCGGCGCAAGCTCCGCGGGCTTGCTGACGACCTGGACGTTGCGGTTGTGTGAGCGGCGGATGCGCTCGAAGATCGGCGCCAGCCGCACCTTCTCCGCGTCATGGGCAAAGAGCTGGCCCCGATTGTCCATCTCGGCCGACAGCGCCAGCGTCTTGCCGCCGGCGCCGGCGCAATAATCGAGCACCTGCATGCCGGGCTCGGCGCCGGCAAGCGCGGCGGCAAGCTGCGAGCCTTCGTCCTGCACCTCGAACCAGCCTTTCTGGAAGGCAGGCTCGGCCTGCACGTTCGGATGCCGGCCGTCGCCGTCGATCGGCGGGATGCGGATGCCATGCGGCGCGATCGCCGTAGGCGCGGCACCGGTGCCCTGGAGCTCGGCCAGCACCTTGGCGCGATCGGCCTGGAGCGTGTTGACCCTCAGGTCCAGCGGCGGGCGCTGCGCCAGGGCGGCGCCTTCCTTGACCCAGGCGTCGCCATAGGCTTGCTCGAGCAGCGGCGCGCACCAGTCCGGGATATCGGCCCGCACAGCATCGGGGGCCTCGCCAAGCCTGCGCTCGGCAGCCGCTTTCAACTCGGACGCGCTGAGCAGCGGCGGCGCGAATTTGTCGCCGTCGAGCGCGTCGTTGAGCGACTGCGCCGTCTGGCCCCATTCCAACAGAAGCGCGCCGAAGCCGATAGCGCGCGGCGTGTCCTCGCCGAACAGCCAACCGGCCGAGCGTTTGCGGCGCAGCGCATCATAAACGATGTTGCCGATCGCGGCGCGGTCGCCGCCGCCGGCGAAACGATGCGACAGGCCCCAGTCGCGCAGCGCGTCGGCCACCGGCCGGTGACGCCGGCCGATGTCTTCCAAAACCTCTATCGCCGCCGCCAGCCTTCCGCCCAGTCGCATCCCGTTTTCCGTAGCTGTTACAAATCGGTTCCAGCCCGCTCATAAAGCCTTTCCGGCCAGGATTGAAACAGTTCCGTTCGGTTTGCCGATGAAATGGCGTTTCAAGACCGGCCCATTTGGCCGAACGATTTTTCCGTTGGTGGGAGCCCGAGTCAGGAAACAAGAACAATCGATCAGAACATGAAAGACTTCTAATGTTTTTGATTGACACCTGCAAGAAAGCCAACCGGCTTAACCTATCAGCTTTCCAAGTGTTGTCCGCAGGAATACTCTTCCGGCAGTGATTCGCGACGCGGGAAACGCGGTTTCGACGGATCCTATGAGGAGAGGGCAATGAAGACTTATCTGGCAGAAGTTCTCGGCACGTTTTTGTTGGTGTTCATCGGCACCGCCTCCGTGGTCACGGGCGGCTTCGGCGGCGCGCTGCCGCTCGGACAGGAAGGCATCGGCCTGGCGTTCGGCATCGGCCTGATCGCCGCGGCCTATGCGATCGGCCCGATCTCGGGCGCGCATCTCAATCCGGCGGTGACGCTCGGCGTGTTCCTGGCAGGGCGGATGCCGGCCAACGATGTCGTCCCCTACTGGATCGCGCAGATCATTGGCGCCATCATCGCCTCGCTGGCGCTGTGGATCATCGTTTCCGGCCAGGTCGGCGGCCACACCGGCGGCTTCGGCGCCAATGGCTGGGACGAAACGAAATGGGGCATGAGCTCAGCCTTCCTGTGGGAGCTGATCGGCACCTTCACCTTCGTCACCGTGATCCTCGGCGTCACCAACGCCAAGCACACCACCGCCTTTGCCGGCCTGGCCATCGGACTGACGCTGGCGGGCATCCACTTCGCCATGATCCCGGTGACCGGCACCTCGGTCAATCCGGCGCGCTCGATCGGCCCGGCGCTGTTTTCGGGCGGTGCTGCGCTCAGCCAGCTCTGGCTGTTCATCGTCGCGCCACTGGTCGGCGGCGCGATTGCCGGCGTCGTCGCCAAGGCCGGCGTCTTCGAAAAAGACTGACCGCAGTTCGATAAAGTAAAAGGCGCGGGCATGACCCGCGCCTTTTTGCTTGGGAGGTACGACTTTATCTCGCGATGTCGAAGCGGTCGGCGTTCATCACCTTCGTCCACGCCTTGACGAAATCCCTGACGAACTTGGCCTTGGCGTCGGCCGAGGCGTAGACTTCGGAGAGCGCACGCAGCTGCGCGTGCGAGCCGAAGATCAGGTCGGCGCGGGTGCCGGTCCACTTGACCTCCTTGGTCTTGCGGTCGCGCGCTTCGTAAACCTCGTCCGAGCCCGGCTCTGACCCGGCCGCCGGATCCCAAACGGTCGCCATCGAGAGCAGGTTGACGAAGAAGTCGTTGGTGAGCTGGCCAGGCCTGTCGGTGAAGACGCCATGCTTGGAACCGCCGGCATTGGCACCGAGCACGCGCAGGCCGCCGACCAGTACCGTCATTTCCGGCGCGGTCAGCGTCAGCAACTGGGCGCGGTCGACCAGCATCGCTTCGACCGACATCGGCAACCTGCCGCGGGCATAGTTGCGGAAGCCGTCTACCTTCGGCTCCAGCGCGGCGAAGGAGGCGACGTCCGTCTGCTCCTGCGAAGCGTCCATGCGGCCCGGCGTGAAGGGTACTTTCACCTCGGTGCCGCCCTCCTTCGCCGCCTTCTCGACCGCGGCGACGCCGCCAAGCACGATGAGATCGGCGAGCGAGACCTTCTTGCCGCCGACCTGCGCGGTGTTGAACTCCTTCTGGATGGCTTCCAGCTTGGCCAGCACCTTGGCGAGCTGAGCCGGCTCGTTGACCTCCCAGTCCTTCTGGGGCGCCAGACGGATGCGGGCGCCATTGGCGCCGCCGCGCTTGTCCGAGCCGCGGAAGGTCGAGGCCGAAGCCCAGGCAGTCGAGACCAGCTCGGAGACCGACAGGCCTGAGGCCAGGATCTTGGCCTTGAGCGAAGCGATGTCGGCCTCGCTCACCAGCTCGTGGTCGATGGCCGGGATCGGATCCTGCCAGATCAGCTCTTCCTTGGGCACGAGCGGGCCGAGATAGCGCACGACCGGGCCCATGTCGCGATGGGTAAGTTTGAACCAGGCGCGGGCGAAGGCGTCGGCAAACTGGTCCGGGTTCTGGTGGAAGCGGCGCGAGATCTTCTCATAGGCCGGATCGAAACGCAGCGCGAGGTCGGTGGTGAGCATGGCCGGCGCGTGACGCTTGGAGGGATTGTGCGCGTCCGGAACGGTGCCGGCGCCGGCGCCGCCTTTCGGCGTCCACTGATGCGCGCCGGCCGGGCTCTTCGTCAGCTCCCATTCGTAATTGAACAGGTTGTCGAAGAAATTGTTGCTCCATTTGGTCGGCGTCGTCGTCCAGGTGACCTCGAGGCCCGAGGTGATGGCGTCGCCAGCAATGCCGGAGGCATATTTGCTCGACCAGCCGAGGCCTTGCGCCTCGATGCCGGCGCCCTCCGGCTCGGCGCCCACCAGCGAGGCGTCGCCGGCGCCGTGCGTCTTGCCGAAGCTGTGGCCGCCGGCGATCAGCGCCACGGTTTCCTCGTCGTTCATGGCCATGCGGCCGAAGGTCTCGCGGATGTCGCGCGCGGCCGCGACAGGATCCGGCTTGCCGTTCGGACCTTCCGGGTTGACGTAGATGAGGCCCATTTGCACGGCGCCGAGATGGCCGCGAAGCTCACGGTCGCCCGAATAGCGCTCGTCGCCAAGCCACTTGGTTTCGGAGCCCCAGTCCACGTCCTGCTCCGGCTCCCACACATCGGCGCGGCCGCCGGCAAAGCCGAAGGTCTTGAAGCCCATCGATTCCAGCGCGACGTTGCCGGTGAGGATCAGAAGGTCGGCCCAGGAAATCTTGCGGCCGTATTTCTGCTTGATCGGCCATAGCAGCCGGCGCGCCTTGTCGAGGTTGGCGTTGTCCGGCCAGCTGTTCAGCGGCGCGAAACGCTGCTGACCGGCGCCGGCGCCGCCGCGGCCGTCGCCGATGCGATATGTGCCGGCGCTGTGCCAAGCCATGCGGATGAAGAGCGGGCCGTAATGGCCGAAGTCGGCCGGCCACCAGTCCTGCGAATCCGTCATGACCTTGTGCAGGTCTGCGATCACCGCATCAAGGTCGAGGCTTGCGAACTCCTTGGCATAGTCGAAATCTTCATCCATCGGGTCCGAGAGGTTCGACTGCTGGTGCAGAACGGAAAGGTCGAGCTGGTTCGGCCACCAGTCGCGGTTGGTCCGTGCGGATCCATGCGCCACCGGGCATTTGCCAGCGCTGTTGTCGTCGGTTTTCGCGTCCATCTTAGTCTCCCGATTCTGCCGAGGTTTTGCCGTGGTTGAATTTTGCCGAGGTTGATTTTTCCCGAAATTTCGGGGGCAGCCGCCGGCCGCGCCAACCTGGAACGATTCCAGACTAGGCCGGCCTGCCGATAAAGACAAATTGCCTTTCCTGTTTCGTTTGATAGGATTTTCTTATGATTGGCCTCACCGTCCGGCAAATGCAGTATTTCGACGCGCTGGCGCAGACGCTGCATTTCGGCCGCGCGGCGAAGCTTGCCGGCGTCAGCCAGCCGGCCCTTTCCGCGCAGATCGCCGAGATGGAAGAGCGGCTGAACTGCCTGTTGTTCGAGCGCGGCGGCAAGACGGTGCGCATGACCGACGAGGCGCTTGCCCTGCAGCCGCGTATCGAGCGCATTCTGGCGGATATACGTGACGTCGAGACGACTGCCCGGCGCGGCCGCCCGACCATGGAAGGACGCTTCCGGCTGGGCATCATCCCGACGGTCGCGCCCTATCTCCTGCCGCATGTGCTGCCGGAGCTGAAAAAGCACTACCCTTCCCTCCAACTCGAACTGCGCGAGGCGGTAACCGCCTCCCTTGTCGAGGATGCGACGTCCGGCCGGCTCGATGCCTTCATCGCGGCCTTGCCGCTCGATCAGCCGGCGATCGTCACCGAAGCGCTTTTCCCCGACCGCTTCTTCCTCGCCGTGCCCGCCGGCGATCCGGCGTTCGCCTCACCGCCGGTGCCGCCCGAAAGCCCGGCGCTGGAGCGGCTGATGCTTCTGGAGGAAGGCCATTGCCTGCGCGAGCAGGCCTTGGCCGTCTGCGGCAATGTGCGGCCAGTGGCGATGGCAAGCTACGGCGCGACCAGCCTGACGACGCTCTTGCAGATGGTGGCGCATGGGCTGGGCGTCACGCTGGTGCCGGAAATGGCGGCAAGTGCGGCCGGCGTCATGCCGGACCTGAGGATCGTGCCGTTCCAGGAGCCGATGCCGCAGCGCATGATCTGCATGGCCTGGCGCCGCAACAAGGCAAGGCAGGACGAGTGCGTGGAACTGGCGCGGATCATACGCGGGCTGGACCGGGCGGTGCTGGGGGTGTGAAGCGCGCTTCGACGCATCTCCATCCCTGCGCCCGCCGGCCGGCACTTCACGGCACAAAGATCAGAAACACATAGGTAAAAAACACCACGACATGCACCATGCCGGTCAGGAACGTCGTTCGTTCGGTGCTGAAGCTCACGCTGCATATGAAAAGCGCCAGCACCAGAAGCACGGCATCGGACGCCGGAAGCCCCAAGGTCAGGCCCCTGCCCGTCAGCAGGCTGGCCGCCGCGACCGCCGGTATCGTCAAACCGATCGTGGCGCAGGCCGAGCCCATCGCGACGTTCAGGCTGCGCTGCAGCTCATTCTTGAAGGAAGCGCGGATCGCCGAGATCGCCTCCGGCATCAAAACCAGTGCCGCAATCATTGCCCCTACGATGCTGTCGGCCTGGGTCACCTTATAGGCGGCGAGCGCATCCTCCACGCTCGCGGCGACCTGCTCGGCGAGCAGGACAATGCCGACGAGCCCGCTCAGCAGCAGGAGCGCGCTGACGGAGATGCTTCCGTGGGTTGCAGTTCGCGTCGGAGCGTCGTGCGCCTGCCCCTGGACGAAGTCCTCCCGGTGTCGGACGGTTTGGGCGAATACGAAGCTCGCATAGAGCAGCACCGAAAGGACGCTGACAAAACCAAGCTGAGCCGCCGAAAACGTGCCGGGATCCGTGGCTTGGGTGTAGGTCGGAAGAATAAGCGTCATCACGGTCAGCGCGATCAGAACCGACAGGTATGCGCTGGTTCCTTGCCGCAGGATCGCCTGCTTGCGGTAGCGCCAGCCGCCAAGCGTGAGACAGATGCCGACGACGCCGGTGGAGGTGATCATCACCGTCGAGAAAACGGACTCGCGCGCCAGCGTCGGGTTGTTTTCTCCATGCAGCATCATGGAGACGATGATCGACACTTCGATTGCCGTCACCGCAAATGTCAGCACCAAAGTTCCATAGGGCTCGCCCACGCGCGAGGCGACTGCCTCGGCGTGGTCGAGCACGACGAAAATGGTGGTGAACATGATGGCGCTCGACAGCACCCCAATGAGGATCCTGGTATTCAGCGACCCTTCGTCGACCGAAAGGCCGCTGGCCCTGACCGCGAAAGCCATTGCCAGCGCCACCAACGGCATCGTGTAGGACGTCACCGATCGCGCATAACCAGACATCAAAGCCCCCGAATGCCAGGCGTTTACGCGAGCTTAGCGGAAAAGCGCCTGGGGAGCATCACGGGCATCGTTGCAGCATTCAAAACATGACCGGGGACCGGGCGCCGTTTATGGCGTCGAATGTCTCGATGGCCTTGCGAACCGCCCCACAGAATTTTTCCAGAAGCTCCGGCTCGTTGCCCAGTCGGCGGCGCAGCGAGAAGGGCACTTCCAGCTGCGCTCCCTTCCCCGTCAGCCCGCGGTTGACGATGTTCGAATCCTGGATACCGGGAAAGGGATGATTGTCTCTTTTTGTCTGGAAACCGGCCCCCTGCAGACGCCCGGCTATCTCTGAAACCAACGCGGCGTCCTTGCCGCCCAGATAGACTGTCGAAAAATCGTCGCGATCCTGACGGCCGTGGATGGCGACGACAGTGGACTTCGTCCGCAACAGTTCGAGCGCGGTTGCCTCGTCAAAGTTCCTGGACGTTATGTGCAGCTCCCGGTTGCTTTCCGGCATGAGCCCTTCAAAGCAATACATATCGAGATCGGCCCCTGCTATCGTCTCGGTGATCAGGGAGGTGCGAGGCTCGATCTTACCGCCATGCGGGGCCATGACGATGGCACTTCCGGTTCGCGCGCCCCGCCGGACGACGATGCGATAATCCACGTTTTCAATTTTGGCGGCTCTCAGCGCCGCGAAATTTGGAAACTCGTTGTCCATAGATGCCGTTTCACGCCGTCTTCTGCGCCACCAGCCCGAGCTCCTCCACCATCGCCTCGCGCATCAGGAACTTCTGCGGCTTGCCGGTCACCGTCATCGGCAGCTCGGCGCGGAAGCGGATGTAGCGCGGCACCTTGTAATGCGCGATCTGGCCGGCGCAGAAGGCCTTGATCTCCTCGGCGGTGGCGATCTGGTCGGGCTTCAGCACGATCCAGGCGCAGAGCTCCTCGCCATATTTGTCGTCCGGGATGCCGAAGACCTGCACTTCCTTGATCTTGGGATGGCGATAGAGGAATTCCTCGACCTCGCGCGGATAGACGTTCTCGCCGCCGCGGATGACCATGTCCTTGACCCGGCCGACGATGTTGCAATAGCCCTCGGCGTCGATCGTGGCGAGGTCGCCGGTATGCATCCAGCCGTCGGCGTCGATCGCCTCGCGGGTCTTTTCGGCGTCGTTCCAATAGCCCTTCATCACCGAATAGCCGCGCGTGCAGAGCTCGCCCGGCTCGCCGACCGCGACGGTGCCACCGTCGGCGCCGATCGCCTTGACCTCGACATGCGGGTGGATGCGGCCGACGGTGGAGACGCGCTTTTCCAGCGGATCGTCGACGCTGCTCTGGAAGGAGACCGGGCTGGTCTCGGTCATGCCGTAGGCGATGGTCACCTCAGACATATGCATCAGGGACACCACCTTCTTCATCACCTCGATCGGGCAAGGCGAGCCGGCCATGATGCCGGTGCGCAGGCTGGAGAGATCGAAGCTGGAGAAATCCGCATGGTCGAGCATGGCGACGAACATGGTCGGCACGCCGTATAGCCCAGTGCAGCGCTCCTGCGCCACCGCCTTCAGCGTTGCGCCGGCGTCAAAACCTTCGCCCGGGAAGACCATGGTCGCGCCTTTCGACACGCAGCCCATCGTGCCCATCGACATGCCGAAGCAGTGATAGAGCGGCACCGGAATGCAGAGCCGGTCTTCGGTGGTGAGTTTTATGGCCGAGGTGACGAAATTGCCGTTGTTGACGATGTTGGAATGCGTCAGCGTCGCGCCTTTCGGCGCGCCGGTCGTGCCTGAGGTGAACTGGATGTTGATGGCCTCGCCGGGCTTCAGCCCTTCGGAGATGCGGTCGAGGCTGTCATGCTCGTCACGACCGGCCATGGCCAGAACATCGCCGAAATTGAACATGCCGGGTGAATTGTCGTCGCCCATGCGGATGACGATCCTGAGCGCCGGCAGTTTTTTCGCCTTGAGCTTGCCAGGCTCGGCCCTGGCTAATTCAGGCGCCAATGTCTCGATCATGCCGAGATAGTCGGAGGTCTTGAACTGCGCGGCGGTGACCAATGCCTTGCAGCTGACTTTGTTCAATGCGTATTCGAGCTCGGTCAGCCGGTAGGCCGGGTTGATGTTAACCAGAATCAGGCCGATGCGGGCGGTGGCGAACTGCGTCACCAGCCATTCCCAGCGGTTCGGCGACCAGATGCCGACGCGGTCGCCTTTTTCGAGGCCGAGCGCCAGGAAACCGGCAGCCAAAGCGTCGACCGCGTCCGACAGCTCGCTCCAGGTGAAACGCTTGTCCTGGCCGACGAAGACGGCGGCGTCGAGCGTCGCGTATCTGCTCACCGTATCGGAAAACAATTCCGGAATGGTCTTGTCGAGCAGCGGCACCGACCGGTCGCCCGACACATGCGCCTTGTCGCCAACCGGGGCAACGAAGCTGTTGCGCGTCTTGCGCAGATTGGTGGCGTTCATGAGCTCGTCGAGTTTGATCGCCATCGCCGTTCTCCTCCCGGGATAAGCCAGCCTATCAGCCGATGGGGACGGTGGAAATCCGTCAATGGTCCCCCTCTGCTTGAGGGCGCTCAGGGAGGAGGCAGGACGCTCATCTTCGCGGCGATGTCGCGCAGGATCGCTTCGTCGGCCGCATCGCGCTGCTTCTTCGAAGCAACGAGACAAGCCTGCGACTTCAGGATCACACCGTCGCCCAGCACCTTGAGGTGGTTGGCGCGAAGCGTTGAGCCGGTGGTGGTGATGTCGACGATGACGTCGGCCAGCCCCGCGGCCGGCGCGCCTTCGGTGGCGCCGAGGCTTTCGACGATGCGGTAGACCTGGATGCCATGCTTGAGCGAAAAGAACTGCTGCGTCAGCCGCCAGTACTTGGTGGCGATCCTGAGCCTCCGGCCATGGCGCTGGCGGAAATCGGCGGCAACATCATCGAGGTCGGCCATGCTGTCGACGTCCAGCCAGATGTCGGGCACCGCCACCACGACATCGGCATGGCCGAAGCCGAGGCGGGCGACGATCTCCGCGCACGCTTCCCAGTCGGCGAGGTTCTCGCGCAAAAGGTCCTCGCCGGTGATGCCGAGATCGACCGCGCCCTGGCCGATCTCGCCGGCGATCTCGGACGCGGACAGGAAAGCCACCTCGACATTGTCGAGACCGTCGATGCGGGCGCGGTACTTGCGGTCGTCTTCAGGCAGGCTCACGGCCAGGCCGGCCTTGGCCAGCACTTCGAGCGACTGCTCCTTGAGACGGCCCTTCGACGGGATCGCCAGCGTGATCATTTGGCATTCTCCCGCAAGGCTTCGATGCGATCGAGCCAAACCGAGAAGCCGACCCCTGGAATCGGCTTTTTTGCTCCCAGCAGCGTCAGCAGCCGGTCGTAGCGACCGCCGCCGGCCAGCGGCCGATCGCCATCCTGGACCGCGATCTCGAAGACGAGGCCGGTGTAGTAGTCGAGTGGACGGCCGAAGGCGGCGTCATAGCGGATTTCTGCCGCCGACAGCCCATGCGCCTCGATCGCTTTGGCGCGAGCGGCGAAATTCGCCAGCGCCGGTCCCAGCGACAGGCCCGCATCGGCGGCGAATTTTTCCAGCGCCGCGGTCGCGTCGCTGAGCGCGACGTCGATCTCGAGAAAGCCCTTCAACGCCGAGAAGGCCTCGTCGGACAGCCGCACGCTGCGCAGTTGCGCTTTCTCGATCAGCCGGCGCGCAATGTCGGCAGGCGCGCGGCCGGATGACGCCGACAGCCCGGCTTCCTCCATGCCGTCGGCAATATGCGCGGCAAGGCCTTCCGCATCGCCGTCGAGCACCAGCAGCGCGACCGGACCGGAAAGCTGACTGTTGCGCGGCGGATTGGCGAGATCGGCAAGGGCGGCCTCCAGCATCGGCGCCGAGCCGAAGGCGCGGGCAAGGCGCATGCGCCAGCCGCGCGGCAGGCCGAGCGCCGCCAGCACGGCCTCAAACAAGGTCTGGTCACCAAGCGTGACGGCGAGCTTCCAGCCAGGCAGCACCAGCGACAGCAGCGCATGCGCGTCGGCCAGCGAGCGGGCATCGGCGGCGGCCGTGTCGCGGTCGCCGAGATCCTCGATGCCGGCCTGGAAGAACTCGTTGCCGCCGTCGCGGCGCTGGCGGAACACTTCGCCGAGATAAGAATAGCGGCGCGGCGTGCCGGCCTGGCTGGAGATGTGATCGAGGCAGACCGGAATGGTGAATTCGGGCCGCAGGCACAGCGTCTTGCCGGTCTCGCTCTCGGTGAGAAAGATGCGGCGGCGCAGATCCTCGCCGGCCATGTCGAGGAACGGGTCGGCAGGCTGCAGCACGGCGACTTCCACGGCGTGGGTGTCGCGGGTGGCGAAAAGTGCGACGATGTCGGCGGCGATGGCGGGACGGGTGGTCATGCGGCGCCCCTTCCTCTTCTCCCCTTGTGGGAGAAGGTGGATCGGCGCGCAGCGCCGAGACGGATGAGGGGTGTTGGAAGGAATGAGACGCCGGCGTTCCCTGGAACACCCCTCATCCGACCGAGCTTCGCTCGGCCACCTTCTCCCACAAGGGGAGAAGGGGAGGTCGGCGCCCTATCGGCCACGTGCGCGCTCCTCAGCCTGCGCCGCCAGGATCTTCTTCACCTCGCCAACCAGCTCGCTCTCCGCCACCGTCACCTGCGCCGGCCTTGCCGCGCGCCATTCGGCATTGTCGGCGATCTCGGCCGACAGGCGCGCGCCTTCGATCAGGTCCTTGATCTGCACCTCGCCTTTGGCGCGCTCGTCGCCGCCCTGGATGATAGCGACCGGGCTGCCGCGACGGTCGGCATATTTCAGCTGCGCCTTCATGCCGGCGCCGCCGAGATACATTTCGGAGCGGATGCCGGCGGCGCGCAGGTCGGCAACCATCTTCTGGTAGCGGCCGAGGCTTTCGGTGTCCTTGTCCATGACCAGCACCACGACCGGCGCGATGACATCGGAGGCGTCGAGCTTGCCGAGGTTCTTCAGCGCCGTCATTAGCCGCGAAACGCCAATGGAGAAGCCGGTCGCCGGCACCGGCTCGCCGCGGAAGCGCGAGACCAGCCCGTCATAGCGCCCGCCCCCGCCGACCGAGCCGAAGCGCACGATTTGGCCTTCGTCATTGGGGATCTCGGCCAGCAACTCGGCCTCGAAGACCGGGCCGGTGTAGTATTCGAGGCCGCGCACGACGGAGCGATCCATCACGATGCGGTCTTCGCCATAGCCAGCGGCCCTGACCAAAGCTTCGATAGTCGACAATTCAGCCAGACCGTCATTGAAGAATTGGCTCGCTCGAATAGCCGAATCTTGGTGGCCCTCGCTGGCTCGATCAGGCTTTGCGGTAGCGAAAAGGACGGCCTCAACTTGGACATCGTCAAGGCCGGCTCCCTTGGTGAAATCACCTTCGCCTTCCTTGCCGCCATCCCAACGACCCTTGCCCAGCAAGAGTTTCACCCCCTGTGGTCCAAACTTGTCTAGCTTGTCGATGGCTCGCAGCACTTGCAGTCGGCGCCCAATGTTCTCGTCGCCGCCAAGGCCAATCGCTTCCAGCACGCCGTCCAACACCTTGCGGTTGTTGACGCGAATGACGTAGTCGCCGCGCTTGATGCCGAGCGCTTCCATCACGTCAGCCATCATCATCGCCATCTCGGCGTCGGCGGCGACGCCCGGCGTGCCGATCGTGTCGGCGTCGAACTGCATGAACTGGCGGAAGCGGCCGGGACCAGGCTTCTCGTTGCGGAACACCCAGCCGGAGCGGTAGCTGCGATAGGGTTTTGGCAGCTTGTCAAAATTCTCGGCGACGAAGCGCGCCGTCGGGGCGGTCAGGTCGTAACGCAGCGACAGCCACTGGTCGTCATCATCCTGGAAGGAGAACACGCCTTCGTTCGGCCGGTCCTGATCGGGCAGGAATTTGCCGAGAGCATCGGTGTATTCGATCATCGGCTGGTCGGCCGGCTCGAAACCGTAGAGCTCGTAGACCGAGCGGATAGTCGCCATCATCTTCTCGACGGCACGAATATCCTCGGCGCTGCGGTCGGCAAATCCGCGCGGCAGCCGCGCTTTCGTCTTTTCCGATTTGTCGGCCATGGGATCGGTCTTTCTGGTCAATGGGCGCGCGTTTCCTAAACGATGCCGCTTGGAGCGGCAAGGGTTAGCGCCTCGCCTTCCCCTTATGGGAGAAGGTGGATCGGCGCGTTAGCGCCGAGACGGGTGAGGGGTGTTCCAGCGGAGTGAGGCCTCGGCATTCCCTAGAGCACCCCTCATCCGGCCGCTTCGCGGCCACCTTCTCCCACAAGGGAAGAAGGAAAAACTGAAACAAACCACGCGAAAAACGAAACAATTCCGCCGTCGGCGCGGCATGCTGCCGACACAATCGGCGACCATTAAAGCGCGTCGAAACGAGGGGTCCGGGGCCATGACGACAGCTAACGACATTATCGAGAGCGGCACATCGGCCAGGCTGCGCCCTGCCGGCGGCTTTATGCTCAAGCCGGCCCAGCAGCCGGCCGGGCCATTCGAGGTCGCGGCCGAGGCGCGCAAGCCCACCGTGCGCGACGCGCTGGTGACCGGTCTGCTGGTGATCTATCCGGCCTTCGCGGCGGTGGCGGCGATCATTGCCGGACTGTTCCTGGCCGGCGCCGGCAGCGTCTGACTTTCACTTAACGATCGGGGGATCATCATGCATCTGCAATTCGCGTACGCGCTTGCCGGCGCGCTTTTCTGTAGCATGCCCGTTGCCGCCAATGCCTGCCAGGCGGGTGATGCCCGTCTTGCCGGCCATTATTACCTGAACGGCGTCATGGAGGTCGGTTCAGAACTGCTGCTGAAGAACGACGGCAGCTTCGAATTCGCGCTCGCCTATGGCGCCAACGACCAGTACGGCAAGGGCTGCTGGGTGCGGAAGGGCTCGACTGTCGAGGTCATACCGGCAGGCCGCAGCTCCGCCTCCACGCATCATACGCCCGACGACAGCGGCTTCAGCGGACTGGTGCTGACGGTGTCCGGCTCCAGTCTGGTCTGGGACATCAACGGCAGCGGCCATAAGGGCAGGTTCGAGAAGTAGCGCGCCTCTTTTCCTTCTCCCCCTGTGGGAGAAGGTGGATCGGCGCGTTAGCGCCGAGACGGATGAGGGGTGCTCCAACGAAGTGAGACGCTGGCAATCTTGCCGTCTCTTCCGGCGGAGTGAGACGCTGGCATTCCCTGGAACACCCCTCATCCGGCCGCTTCGCGGCCACCTTCTCCCGCAAGGGGAGAAGGAAGAAAGCACCCCTACTTCGGCCGCTTGAACGTCTTGCGCTCTTTCTCCACCTCTGCCCGGCAGTAGCAGCCTTCGAGATGGTCGTTGACCAGGCCCATCGCCTGCATGAAGGCATAGACCGTGGTCGGGCCGACAAAGCTCCAGCCGCGCTTCTTCAATTCCTTGGATATCCTGACCGACACCGCCGTCGTCGGGTTGGCGCGCAGATGCGCCAGGTCGACGATTTCGGGCCGCTCGCCCGGACCCGGCTCGAACTTCCAGAACCAGGCGGCAAGCGAGCCGAACTCGTCGACCATCTCGCGGGCGCGTTTGGCGTTGTTGATGGTCGAAACGATCTTGCCGCGGTGGCGGATGATGCCGGCATTGCCGAGCAGGCGCTCGACATCCGCGTCGGTGAACGCCGCCACCTTGTCGAAGTCGAAACCGGCGAAGGCCTCGCGGAAATTCTCGCGCTTGCGCAGGATGGTCAGCCACGACAAGCCCGATTGGAAGCCTTCGAGGCAGATCTTTTCGAACAGCCGGCGATCATCCGTCACTGGCCGGCCCCATTCGTGATCGTGGTAATGAAGATAGTCCGGCAAATTGCCGTGCCAGAAGCAGCGCGCCCTGCCGTCCGGGCCATCGAGAATGCCGGTATTTTCAATCGCCATCGTCAGCAGATCCATTCGTTAATGCGCTTCAGCGCCACTTTTACCGCGGCTTTACCAGATTCCTGAACCGGCCGGTAACCACACCAAAAGGTTTACTGACAAAGCGGCATTTTACGCATTCCGATTCATGTTTTGCTTGCCGCTCCGCGCCAAGGATCGCGAAACCGACGGCGCCCTCGCCGCCCCGGATGAGTTCGATCAAGGTGCGTTCCCATGAAGACAGCGTTTTGTTCCCTGCTCGGCGCGGTGGCCATTCTTGCCGCCGGCGCCACGACTTCCCTTGCCAATGACCGCTATGCCGATGTGCCGCCGGTGATGGTAAGCCCCGACCTTTCGGCTCCCTGGGTGCTGCAGCTTGGCCACGCGCCGGGCATCGTGCGCCCGACGCGGCAGGCAACGCAGCAGCCGCTGAGGCGCCTCTTCCAGGCGCAGCCCGACCAGCAGCGCACGGCGGCCGTGCAGCAGCCGGCCAAGCGCGTAGTGATGCGGCCGCAGATCAATCCGATCTACCTGCCTCAGGAAGTCGCCTATGACGGGCCGGCGAAGCCCGGCACCATCGTCATCGATACGCACCAGAACTTCCTCTTCCTGATCGAGAAGAACGGCAAGGCGCGGCGCTACGGCGTTGGCACCGGCAAGCCCGGCTTCGAATGGTCGGGCACCCACAAGATCACCGACAAGAAGGTCTGGCCGGACTGGCGCCCGCCCGCGGAGATGATCAAGCGAGAGGCGGCCAAGGGCCGTTACCTGCCGACCTATCTTGCCGGCGGCATCGAGAACCCGCTCGGCGCGCGCGCGCTCTATCTCGGCACCACCGAATACCGCATCCACGGCACCAACCAGCCCTGGACGATCGGCGGCGCGGTTTCTTCCGGCTGCATCCGCATGCGCAACGAAGATGTCGTCGACCTCTACGAGCGCGTGAATGTCGGGACCACGGTCGAGGTGATATAATCGCAGCGAATCAGCTGGTTAGACGGCGCAGCACTTTTTGTCTGATGCTGTTGCAGCCAAGTCATAGTGCCATCCTGCGGGATGTGCTTTAACCAGCGAAGGGGTTTATGGGGGACGGGCCGTGTGGGGATACGGCCAGTCGCGAAAAGGCAGCGCAGGGAAACCGCGCTGCCTTTTTCGTTTTTTGTTTTTTCCATGCATGAGGTGGCAAGTCGCCCCGAAAGCAGGGCATTTCGTTTCCGGGGCTGATTTCCCGGCGCTCCTCTGCTATTGCAGTGCACAAATCTTGATAGTCACGCAATTCCGGAGGGCAGTGCGCCTTTCCTTGAATTGCCTCAGAAGGCAGAGGTGCCAGCCATGACCCGGACCGACGACAGCCGCTACCTGAAAGGCGGCCCGGTCGCCCAGCGCATCATCGCTTCGGTGCGCGAGGACGCAGCGATCGCCACGGCCGAAGGTTTCCCGCCGAAGCTTGTCTCGATCACCGTCGGCGATACCGCAGCGGTCGATGTCTATGTGCGCAACCAGCGCGCCAAGGCAGCCCTTGCCGGCATCTCCTTCGAGGAGCGGCGCTTTGCCGCCGACATCACCGCCGGCGAACTTGAAGCTGCGATCCACGGCCTCAACGCCGACCCGCGCGTCACCGGAATCATCATCCAGCGGCCGGTGCCGGCGCATATCCCGATCAAGACGCTGCAGGCGGCGGTGCATCCGCTGAAGGACGTCGAGGGCATGCATCCGGCCTCGATCGGCAACATCGTCTACAACCAGCTCGACCTGGCGCCCTGCACCGCGGCTGCCTCGGTTGAGCTGCTCAAGGAAACCGGCCTCGAGCTCCAGGGGCTCGAAGTGGTCGTCGTCGGCCATTCCGAGATCGTCGGCAAACCGATTGCCTTCCTGCTGATGAGCGAAGGCGCGACGGTGACGGTCTGCCATCACATGACGCGATCGGTGGCGGCGCATGCGCGGCGCGCGGACGCGCTGTTCGTCGCCGTCGGCAAGCCCAGGCTGATCAAGGCCGACATGGTGAAGCCGGGCGCTGCCGTCATCGACATCGGCATCAATTCCGAGGTCGGATCCGACGGCGAAACCCGCATCGTCGGCGACGTCGACACGGACAGCGTCAAGGACGTGGCCTCCTGGATCACGCCGGTGCCGGGCGGCGTCGGCCCACTCACCGTGGCGATCCTGTTGCGCAACACGATGGTGGCGCTGAACCGCCAGCGCGCGCTCTATCGCGCGACTTATGGCGTGCCGGATCAACTCGCGGCGGAGTAGGCGATAGCCGTCAGGTGTATTGCGGCACGTGGCAGGTGATGCGGCTTTCTTCATCCCAGAAGACGTAGAGCATGCCACCGCTGCCCCAGAAGAAGCCGGCGAGCGAATCGAACTGCAGCAGGAATTTCATTTCCCGATCGGTTCCAGGGACCAGTGGGGACTGCGGTCCCTGAACCCATGACGGCAGCCCGCCGAGCCGGAACAGATTCTGCCGCGAATTGCTGGTCCCCCAGGACTGTCTGAGCCAGCGCGGCGGCGTGGGCGCCAGACGGACGATGCTCTTCCTTGTCATCGGCTCGGGCGTGAAATCATTATCGGAATGAAACGGCGCAATCGGGGTCGGCCTGCCCTCTGCATCGTGCGCATAATAGGTCGGCTCCAGCGAGCCTTGGCACGTCTCAATGCATAGCCGAGGAAGGGATAAATTCGGGACGCAGAAGTCGTCCAAGGTGATCAGATGCACCAGCGTTCCGCCGCAGGCAGGACACTGATCTGCTCCTGCACCACCGATCGTGAATGGCTGCCCCGCCGTCGGCAAATGCCAGGTAGGATGATTGAGGCGTGTTGGAAAAGACGGGCCGTCCGGGGCGCCTCCTTCAAAGATAAAATGGTGACATGCTGGAGGTGAGCGGGGATCGGCATGGGTCTGCCAATCCGCAAAATCGTAGCTGGTGGCCAGTGCGCTGTCAGGGAACAATTCTGGTGCCTGCAGCATAACCTGGGATAAGAGATGTTCTACATCGATCCCGCGTTTCACCTCCCCTTGCAGAAAAAATGCGAGGCGGATCAGATGAGCATCGTCTAGAAACGAAACAGCATCCTCGATCAAAGTGGCCTGGTGAACGCCGGATTCGATCGCTGCCTTGATCAGTGCAAAAAGGAATTCGGATCCGTCCTTGAGATGCCGCGCGGTGATTGCCGTGCAATCTTCATAGCGCGCCTGAAGGGTCAGGCGCGGCGTCTTCGAGAGCAGCCGAACTACAGTTTCGATTTCCAGGATTTCCAAATCGGTCATCCCGCTATTGTTACGAGCAAGCGTCTTGCGATCAACTCATTTGGGGTGGTTCGCCGCCATAGGCCCAGTCGAGCAGTTTTATCGTATGCACCACCGGCAGTTTCGCTGCGGACGCAATCTGCGTGATGCAGCCGATATTGCCGGTAGCGACGATTTCGGCCCCGGTCGCCTCGATGTTCTTCACCTTGCGGTCGCGCAACTTGGCGGAGATTTCGGGCTGCAGGATGTTGTAGGTGCCGGCCGAGCCGCAGCACAGATGTCCCTCGCGCGGCTCGCGCACGACGAAGCCCGCCTTGGCGAGAAGCTCCTTCGGCTGACGCGTAATCTTCTGGCCATGCTGCATCGAACAGGCCGAGTGGTAGGCGACGACCGTACCCGGCTTGCGCACCGGCTCGGGCAGATCGAGAGCGGCGAGATATTCGGTGACGTCCTCGGCGAGAGCCGAGACGCGCGCCGCCTTTTCGGCATAAGCCGGATCGAGGCGCAGCATGAAGCCATAATCCTTGATCGTCGTGCCGCAGCCGGACGCGGTGATGATGATGGCGTCGAGCCCGCCCTGCTCGATGGCGCGCGTCCAGGCGTCGACATTCTGCCTGGCCGAGGCAAGGGCCTGATCCTCACGGCCCATGTGATGGACGAGCGCGCCGCAGCAGCCCTCGCCCTCCGGCACCACGACTTCGACGCCCAATCTTGTCAGCAAAGAGATGGTCGTCTCGTTGATCGCCGGATCGAGCACGGACTGCGCGCAGCCGGTGAGGATCGCGACACGGCCGCGCCTTGCGCCTTTCCCGGCATGCGTGCCGGGCAAGGCCAGCGGCGATGCCGGCGGGATCGACGCGGGCGCCAGCTTCAGCATGGCCGCCACCGGCTTCAGTGCCGGCAGTCTTTCGAACAGGCCGATGAACGGCCGGCCAAGCCCGGCGAGCTTCAGCGCGGCGCGGAAGCGGTTCGGGTGAGGCAGCAGGAAGGCCAGCATGGCGCGCGTCATCCGGTCATGCAGCGGGCGCTTATAGGTCTCCTGGATATGAGCGCGGGCATGGTCGACCAGATGCATGTAGTTCACGCCCGAGGGGCATGTCGTCATGCAGGCGAGGCAGGAGAGGCAGCGGTCGATATGGGTGACGATTTCCTTATCGGCGGGCCGGCCGTTCTCCAGCATATCCTTGATGAGGTAGATGCGGCCGCGCGGCGAATCGAGCTCGTTGCCCAGCGTCACATAGGTCGGGCAGGTGGCGGTGCAGAAGCCGCAATGCACGCATTTGCGCAGGATCTTTTCCGATTCCGCGACATGCGGGTCGGCAAGCTGCGCGGCGGAGAAATTGGTCTGCATATCGCCGTCTCTGTTAGACGCAATTCCGGACGGAAAACCGTTTCACACTTTCCTGGAATTGCTTTAGGCCATGCGGCCGGGGTTGAGAATCTGCTTCGGGTCGAACTCGGCCTTGAGCCGCGCCGATAACGCCGCGAGATGCGGCGGCTGCGGCTCGAACACCGGCAGCGCCGCCCGATGCGGCGCGGATGCGCGCACCAGCGTCGCGTGGCCGCCGCCATATTTGCGGATCAGTCCGCGCAACAGATCGGCCTCCGGATCGTCCTCGCGCATCGACAGCCACACCAGACCGCCCTGCCAGTCATAGAAGGCATCGACCGCCGCCTGCATGCGCAGCGCCATCACCACGTGATGCGCCGCGGATGGCGCCATCGAGACGCGCCAGACCGGCCGCGCGCCGCCATCGGCGAAGGGCCGGCAATCGCGGATGTCGCGCCAGATCACCTTCGAGGCCTCGCCGGCGATCTCCTCGAGCGGCCCGGCCTTGCCAAGCAGCCGCTTCAGCGCCTCGATGCGATAGACGACCGACGGGCCAAATCCCTCGACCCGCAACAGCGTGGCAGCATCGCTGCCATGCTTGCCGCCGGCAACCTTCGCGGCGATGCGCTCCGGCAGGTGCGCGGCGCTCGAAATCTCGGCGCTGGAGCCGAGCGCCAGCGCCATTGCGGCCACGGCGGCATCGTCGAGCAGGCCGCGTATGGCCAAGGTCACTTCCGTTTCCGCGGCCGGCAGGACCTTGAAGGTGACGTCGGTCAAGACGGCGAGCGTGCCCCAGCTGTTCGCCATCAGCTTGGAGAGATCGTAGCCGGTGACGTTCTTGACCACGCGCCCGCCGGACTTGAAGGCTTCGCCGCGTCCGGAGACGGCGGCGACGCCAAGAATGTGGTCGCGCGCTGCACCTGCCTTGAGGCGGCGCGGGCCGGACAGGTTCGAAGCCAGCACGCCGCCGATCGTGCCGTTCTTGTCCCCTTGGCCCGGCTCGCCGCCGAGCAACGGGCCGTAGTCCATCGGCTCGAACGCGAATTGCTGGCCGTTTTCGGCAAGCAATTTTTCGATCTCGGCGAGCGGCGTGCCGGCACGGGCCGACAGCACGAGCTCGGCCGGTTCGTAGAGGGTTACGCCGATGAGGTGCGACAAGTCGAGTGTGTGTTCGGTCTGCAATGGGCGGCCGATGCCGCGCTTCGAGCCATGGCCGAGGATTTCGAGCGGCGTTTCCTCGGCGGCTGCCCATTGGATGGTGGAGAGGGTTTCGGCGGAAGAAGATGGGGTGAAGGTGGTCACGAGGGGGCGCCTTTCCTCGCCCCAGCGAGGCCAGGGCAATCGCATATGGCAGCGCTGCCCCCTCTCTGTCCGCTACGCGCACACCTCTCGCCCATTTCATGGAGGCGAGGAAACACCGACCGCCGACGTTGCGACCTTGGAAAGCTTGGGTTCCTCGCCCCCGCAACGCGGGGGAGAGGTGGCTCGGGCGCAGCCCGAGACGGAGAGGGGGCCATCATAGAGCGCTATCTCCCGTCTTCCTGGTTGCGAAAACAAACCTGAGGTCGGCAGCAACTACGTCTTCGGCAAGCCGTCCTTCCAACGCCGCAAAGATCGTCTCGCAAACGCTCCTCTTGTTCTTCAAGACATCGAAGCTCCAAAACCGCAAAACCGAGAAGCCCTCGCCCCGCATGAATTCATCCCGCCGCCTGTCGTACGAACTGTCCGCGTGCTGGCTGCCATCCAGTTCCACAATCAGCTTTTCGCTCCTGCACGCAAAATCCGCGAAATACGGACCGATGGGCATCTGGCGAACGAATTTGTATCCGCCTAGCCTTCTTGCCTTCAGTTCGTTCCAGAGGATCGCTTCCGCATGGTTGTCGCCGCTACGAAGCGCGCGGGCGCGGGCAATTTTCTCGGGCGAGCGGCGGCTTGGCTGATAGGCCGCCCCCCTCTCCGTCTCGGGCTTTGCCCGAGCCACCTCTCCCCCGCTTTGCGGGGGCGAGGAACTTTGATCCTGAGTCTTCATCAAAACCTCGGAATATCCGGAAACGCGACCTGCCCCCGATGCACATGCATCCTCCCAAGCTCCGCGCAGCGGCGCAGCTGCGGAAACACCTTGCCGGGGTTGAGCAGGTGGTTGGGGTCGAAGGCGCATTTCACCCGCATCTGCTGGTCGAGGTCGACCTGGTTGAACATTTCCGGCATCAGGTCGCGCTTCTCGACGCCGACGCCATGCTCGCCGGTCAAGACGCCGCCGACCTGGACGCAAAGGCGCAAAATGTCGGCGCCGAAGCTTTCGGCCTTGTCGAGCTCGCCCGGCACGTTGGCGTCATAGAGGATAAGCGGGTGCAGATTGCCGTCGCCGGCGTGGAAGACATTGGCGACGCCGAGGCCGTATTTCTCGGAGAGATCACGCATGCCGGCGAGCACGCGGGGCAGTTCCTTGCGCGGGATGGTGCCGTCCATGCAGTAATAATCCGGCGAGATGCGGCCGACCGCCGGGAAGGCCGCCTTTCGGCCGGCCCAGAAGCTCAACCGCTCCTGCTCGGACTGCGAGATGCGGCAGGTGGTCGAGCCGTTCTTGTAGGCGATCGCCTCGACGAGGCCGATCAGGTGGTCGACCTCGACACTCGGTCCGTCGAGCTCGACGATGAGCAGCGCCTCGACGTCGAGCGGATAGCCGGCATGGACGAAATCCTCGGCCGCGTGGATCGCCGGGCGGTCCATCATCTCCATGCCGCCGGGGATGATGCCGGCGCCGATGATGTCGGCGACGCATTGACCGCCCTGTTCGCTGGTCGGAAAGCCGATCAAGAGAGCGCGCGCCGTCTCCGGCTTCTTCAGGATGCGCACCGTCACCTCGGTGACGACGCCGAGGAGGCCTTCCGAGCCGGTCATCACGCCGAGCAGATCGTAGCCTTCCTGATCGAGATGGCTGCCGCCGAGCCGCACCACCTCGCCGTTCATCAGCACCATCTCGATGCCCAGCACATTGTTGGCGGTGAGCCCGTATTTCAGGCAGTGCACACCGCCGGAATTCTCGGCGACATTGCCGCCGATCGAGCAGGCGATCTGAGAGGATGGATCGGGGGCGTAATAAAAGCCCTCCTGCTCGACGGCGGTGGTGATGCCGAGATTGGTGACGCCCGGTTGGGCCACGACGACGCGATCGGGATAGTCGATTTGAAGAATGCGGTTGAAGCGGCTCATAACCAGCAGCACCGCATCCTCGAGCGGCAGCGCGCCGCCGGACAGCGAAGTGCCTGAGCCGCGCGGCACGACGCGGATGTTGCGCTCGTTGCAGTATTTCAGCACGCGCGAGACCTGGGCCACCGTTTCCGGCAGCACCACGACCAGCGGCAACTGCCGATAGGCGGTGAGGCCGTCGCTCTCGAAGGCGCGCATTTCATTGGCCGCGTCGACGACGCCCTCGCCCGGCACGATGATGCGCATGTCGGCGACGATCTCGGCGCGCCGGCGCATCGTTTCGGCATCTGGCTTGGGCATGGCTAAGCCGGACATCGGGCAGCCTCATCCGCTCTTGACTGGTCAAAATCTTTTACCAGCCCGACGGTTTTGTTGTAAATGCTGCTTCGCTTGCATTCGGCGGCGAGCGTGACGCCAAGCTTCCGCAGCGGCAATCTGCCGCTGCGGACAGACCCGCGCATGAAGATGGTTGTCCGCTACTCGCCCGGATGCTTTGCCGGCTCGGAATGCATCTTCCGCACGCGGCGCACGCCCCACCAGACGAGCAGGATGGCGACCGGCACGGAGGCCGCGGTGACCACTTCGGGCGCGAAAGCGTGACCGAAGACCGAGGCGCCCTTGGCGACATAGCCGATGAGGCCGACGACATAATAGGACACGGCGGCGACCGACAGGCCTTCGACGGTCTGCTGCAGACGCAGTTGCAGCCGGGCGCGGTTGTTCATCGAGGCCAGCAGGTCGCGGTTCTGCTTCTCCACATCGACATCGACCCAGGTGCGCAGCAGCGTCGTGGCGCGGGTGAGTTTTCGCGACAGGTTGGCCTGGCGCTCCTCGACCGAGCGGCAGGTGCGCATGGCGGGCGCCATGCGTCGCAAGAGAAAGCCCGCCCAGGTGTCGTAGCCTTGCACCGGCTCTTCATCCAGCGCTTCCAGCCTCGCGGTGACGATGCCGTCATAGGCGCGGCTGGCGCCGAAGCGATAGAGGCTGGACGCGGCGTCGGCCTCGAGCTCGGCGGCGAGTTCGGTGAGGTCGGCGAGCAAGGTCTGGCTGTCGCGGGTCTCGGCCGCCTTCATTTCCAGCGTGGTCTGCGCCAGGCGGTCCTCGATGCGACGGGCGCGGCCTGACAGCGTCAATGCCATTGGCAGGCCAAGCATGGCCAGCGTCCGATAGGTCTCGATGTCGATCAGCCGCTGCGACAGGGCGCCGGTGCTGGCCGGCGTCAGGCCGCGATCGAGCACCAGCATGCGGGTCAGGCCGTCGCCGTCCTGGCGGAAATCGGTGACGATGGCGGCAGCGCCCCGCTCGACCAGCGAATAGCACAGGCTGGTCGGGTCGAAGCCGGCGATCAGCCTTTCGCTCGCCTGCGTCCATTTGCGGATTTCCAGACGGATGCCGGAAATCACGGTGCCGGGCGGCGAGAAGCCATTGCCGAAGGGCGAATCCTCTTGCCCCCGGCCGTTTTCGGCCAGCGGCCCTTCCCAGAGATAGGTCGAGAATTCCGTATGGCGCTCCCAGCGCAGCGTGCCCTTGCCCCATTTCATCGCATGATGGCGGGCATTGCGCTCGGGCGCGGCGATGCCCAGCCGCCGCGACAGTTCCGACAGCACGGCATGATCGACCGCGGTGCCGCCCTCGGTCATGAAGGAGAGCTGGACCAGCACGCGCGGTTTCTCGATCAGCGGATGCGGGCGGGCATGGACCTCGCCCAGCGCGCCGGGTCGTCCCTCATGCGCCGGAAAGCCCATCACGCTGCCTTGGGCGCGCGGTTGGAATTCGAGACTGGACATCTCGTCGGACACGGTTGGTCCCCCTGGTTTCGACCTTCGTGCAAACCCTGCCGTCTTGCGGCAATCGGCGGGACGCGTAAACAGCAAAATATCTGCGTCCCGGCCGGTTAGCACGCGGCCGGCAATGCGACGGGCTGGACGAATTGGATAAATAATTTGACCAGTTGGCGACAGAGGCTTTAATCTGCGCCACATCCGTCCCGCTTCCCAGGCACCCTTCCGTTGAGCGACATCTTCTCCAGGATCGAGCATTCGCGCACCGCCGACGAGGTGGTGCAGCAGATCGAGAGCCTGATCCTCGAAGGCGTGCTGCGCACCGGCGACCGGTTGCCCGGCGAGCGCGAGCTGGCGCGCCAGTTCGACGTGTCGCGGCCGATCCTGCGCGACGCGCTGAAGGCGCTGGAAGGCCGCGGGCTGCTGACGACCAAGGCCGGCGGCGGCACGCATGTCGCCGACGTCATCGGCCAGCTCTTCACCAAGCCGGTGACCGATCTCATTTCCACGCACCGCAAGGCGGTGACCGACTATCTGGAATACCGGCGCGAGATCGAGGCTGTGGCGGCCGAATACGCGGCGCGCCGCGCCACGCCAGAGGACCTCGCCCTGCTCGACCGCATCATGGCACGCATGGACGAGGCGCACCGGACCGGCGATTTCGACGATGAGGCGGAAATCGACGTCGAGTTCCACCACGCCGTCTGCGAATGCGCGCACAACATCATCCTTTTGCACACGCTGCGTTCCTGCTACCGGCTGCTGTCGGAAGGCGTGTTCCAGAACAGGCTTCTGGTGTTCGGCGTGCCCGGCGCGCGCGAGGCGCTGCTTGAGCAGCACAGGGCGATCCATGCCGCGATCAAAGCGGCAGACCCAATCGCGGCGCGCAAGGCTGCGATGGACCACATCACCTATGTCGAGCGCTCGATGGCTGAAGCCGAGCGCAGTGGCGACTGGCAGCGCGTGTCCAGGCTGCGCCTCAGACAGCGCTCGGACGCCGGCGACATCGAACCCACACGAAAACGCTCCTAAGCAGCGGGGACAACCATGAGCGAAATCCTCACCATCGCCGACCTCAAGGACCTGGCACGCCGCAAGGTGCCGAAGATGTTCTTCGACTATGCCGATTCCGGCGCCTGGACGGAAAGCACCTACCGGGCCAACGAAGAGGATTTCGGCAAGATAAAGTTCCGCCAGCGCGTGCTGGTCGACATGAGCAACCGTTCGCTGGAATCGACCATGGTCGGCGAGAAGGTAGCGATGCCGGTGGCGCTCGCGCCGACCGGGCTTACCGGCATGCAGCATGCCGACGGCGAGATGCTGGCGGCGCAGGCGGCAGAAGCGTTCGGCGTGCCGTTCACCCTGTCCACCATGAGCATCTGCTCGATCGAAGATGTCGCCTCGGTGACCAAAAAGCCGTTCTGGTTCCAGCTCTATGTGCTGCGGGACAAGGACTTCGTGCTTAATCTGATCGACAGGGCCAAGGCGGCGAAATGCTCGGCGCTGGTGCTGACGCTCGATCTGCAGGTCCTGGGTCAGCGCCACAAGGATGTGCGCAACGGTCTCTCGGCGCCACCCAAGATGACGCTCGCCAACATCGTCGACCTTGCGCTGAAGCCGCGCTGGTGCCTGGGGATCGCGGGTACCAAGCGCCGCACCTTCCGCAACATCGTCGGCCACGCCAAGGGTGTCGGCGACGTCTCTTCGCTGTCGTCCTGGACGAACGAGCAGTTCGATCCGCATCTGTCGTGGAAGGACGTCGCCTGGATCAAGGACTGTTGGGGCGGCAAGCTCATCCTGAAAGGCATCCTCGACAAGGAGGACGCGCTGATGGCGGCTGAGACTGGCGCCGATGCGATCGTGGTCTCCAATCACGGCGGACGGCAGCTCGACGGCGCGCCGTCCTCGATCTCGGTGCTGGAAGAAATCGCCGATGCGGTCGGCGACAGGATCGAAGTCCATATGGATGGCGGCATCCGCTCCGGCCAAGACGTGCTCAAGGCGCTCTGCCTCGGCGCCAAGGGCACCTATATCGGCCGACCCTTCCTCTACGGCCTCGGTGCGATGGGCAAAGACGGCGTCACCAAGGCGCTCGAAATCATCCGCAAGGAAATGGACATCACGCTGGCGCTGTGCGGTAAGCGTTTGGTAACCGACATGGGCAAGGACCAGCTGCGGCGCTAGGCCTTATTCACCGATCCGCCCTAGTTTCCCGCGGTGAACCTCACGGGAAAGACGTACGCCTTGACCGAACCTGGCATCCATTATCTCGACGCGCGCGGGCCGGACGGCATGCGGCTTTACGCGATCGGCGACGTGCACGGACGCCACGACCTGCTCGCCGCCATGCATCGGCGCATCGAGAGCGAACTGGAACATGCGCCCGGGTCGGACTGGCGCATCATCCATCTCGGCGACTATGTCGACCGCGGACCGGATTCCAGAAGCGTCATCGATTTCCTGATCGAGACGCGCAAGCGCGATCCGCGCAACATCATGCTCGCCGGCAACCACGATATCGGCATGCTCGAATTCCTAGCCGAGGCAGAGCCGGACGGCCTGTTCGTGAATTACGGCGGCGTGCAGACGGCGCAGTCCTATGGCGTCGATCTTCTTCGCGACGGCCACTGGTACGGCAAGGCGCAAGCGATCGCCCGGGGACATATGGCCCTGGTGAAAGCGGTGCCGCACAGCCATATCGATTTCCTGCAATCGCTGACGTTTTCGGCGACCTTCGGCGACTTCTTCTTCTGCCACGCCGGGATAAGACCGGGTGTGCCGCTCGACCGTCAGAACCAGCAGGACCTGATCTGGATCCGTGACGCCTTCCATGACCATCCAGGGCTTTTTTCCAAGGTGATCGTGCACGGGCACACGCCCGTCCCGGAAGCCGAGGTGAAGGCCAACCGCGTCAATGTCGACACGCTCGCCTGGAAATCCGGAACGCTAAGCGCGCTGGCCGTCAATGGCGGCGACAAACGCATCCTCGCCATGCAGGGGAAAGCGTTTTAGGCGCGATCCCGGCGCAGGCCTGCTTGCGATTTTGATTGTGGCCTAGTTCAGCGAGGCGGTGACGCCATAGCCGTCGACGGCGCGGTGGTTGGTCGCTGCGTCGGCGGCATAAATGCCCAGGCCGCAGAGCACGATGGCAGACAGCATGACAAAAGACAGGAGAGCTGCTTTCACGGACGTCATCTCTGGTTAAGCTTTCTGCATCTGGGCACGAGGCGGTTACCAATGCGTTGAAACGATAAAATGCGTCTCAATGTTTCGACGATTTCGCGCTTCTAAGCAGATTCTGTTTCGCCGGTGTGTCGGCTGGATCACACAAAAGGTTCATGGCGGTTGCATCGACGATACAAAGCGCGCCCTCTTAGAAGAGCGGCCGGACACAAACCAAGAAAGAAGAATGTTGTCCCCAGACGGAAGCGCTGAGGCGTGCCAATTATGCCACGCTTCGCCCGATCGGGGTGGATGTTCAGATCGTCGCAACCCAGGCGCGGGCTATCGCCAGACCGGCGCTATCGGCGTCGGCGCCATTGCGGGCCAGTTCGTCGTCGAGACGATCGTTCCAGTCGGGATGACGCTCGGCGATCATAGCGGCGAAGGAGGTGCTCCAGTCGCGCACCATCGGCGTATCCGCCTCGAAGTGGAACTGGAAGCCATAGACGGCGCGGCCGAGGCGGAAGGCCTGGTTTTCGGCGACCGCGCTGCCGGCGAGCCGCACGGCGTTTTCCGGCAGGCCGAACGTGTCGTCATGCCATTCGAAGATCGGGAATTTCTCGGGCAGCGCCGCCATGACCGGATCCGATTTGGCGGCCGGCGTCAGCGACACCTTATGCCAGCCGAACTCGGTGGCCCCGCCGATCTGGTTGGTGCCGCCGAAAGCCCGCGCCAGAAGCTGACCGCCGAGGCAGATGCCGAGAACCGAGCGATCCTTGTCGGCGAAATCGCGTGCTAGGTCGAGCAATGCGGGGAAATAGGGACAGATCTCGTCGTCGAGCGCGTTCTGGGCGCCGCCAAGCACCACGATGGCATCGTGCCCGGTGCTGTCGCCGGGCAGCTTATCGCCGCGATAGGGCTTGCGCAGGTCGATATCGGCGCCGGCTTCCACAAGGGCAGCGCCAATCTGGCCAAGGCCCTCATTGTCGAAATTCTGGACGACCAAAACCCGCATCGAAAACCTGCTGACATGAAAACGCTGGGGCGAGCGATATCATGCGGCCCGTGTTTCAGCCAAGATGGGTGCCGGAGAGAAAGCTATGCCACTGCAGAACCGGGTCGACCCTTTCGGCGCCATCCATGCCGTGCCGCAACGCGGCCTGTTCACCGGCAATCGCGGCATCATCCATGATCCGGAGACCAGGACGCTTTTGAAGAAGCGCTGGGCCTTGCCGGCCTGGATCATCTGCGTCTGCGCGTTCCGCAACGTGCGGCGCGAGCCGATGGGCCGCAACAGGCCGGGCGGCAAGGCCGGTTGGACGGAGCTGTTCTTCCTCGACGAGGTGACCGCCTTGGCCGCCGGCCATCGGCCCTGCTTCTTCTGCCGGCGCGAGCGGGCAACCGATTTCGTCGGCCGCTTCGGCGAGGCGCTCGGCATCGATGAGCCGCGCGCGCCGATGGTCGACAAGCGGCTGCACAAGGAACGGCTGGCTTCCGGCGGACGGCCTCCCGCCGTGACCGCGCCGGAGCTTGGCGACTTGCCCGATGGAACGATGATCGCGGACGGCGACAATGCCTATGCGCTGCGTGCCGGCAAGGCACTCAAATGGTCGTTCGCGGGCTATGCCAGTCCAATTGCTCTCGATCGCCTCGCCGACCGACCGCTGCGCCTGCTGACGCCGACGACCAGCATTACCGTATTGAAGCATGGTTTCACGCCGGCCTGGCATCCCAGCGCCGATACTTGACGCAGCCCGTCGCCTCGCCCATTGCTAAGCAGATATTCGTGGGACATCCCACGAATATCTGCTTAGATTCCCTTGTTTTTCGCTGGTTCTGATCGCAAAACCGCGGGACACTTTTGCGGAACCTGCCTGGGCCATGCGCGCCAATTACAAAATGCAGCGGCTGTTCGTGCCGGACGACCTTGGGCCCGGCCTCGAATTCGATGCCGGACAGCAGCAGAGTCACTATCTCGCCCATGTGCTGCGGCTCGGCGAAGGCGCCGAGGTCCTGCTTTTCAACGGCCGCGACGGCGAATGGTCGGCTTCGATCGCCGCGAAGTCCAAGAAGGCGGTCCGGCTGAAAGTGCTCGAATTGCAGCGGCCGCAGCCACCGCTGCCCGATCTCGTCTATTGCTTCGCGCCGCTCAAGCAGGGCCGGCTCGATTACCTGGTGCAAAAAGCCGTCGAGATGGGCGCAGGCTTGCTGCAGCCGGTGATTACCCAGCACACGCAGGTGGCGAAGCCCGGCATCGAACGGCTGCGCGCCAATGTCGTCGAGGCGGCCGAGCAATGCGGCATCCTGGCAGTGCCTGAGGTGCGCGAAGCGGAGAAGCTGGAACGGCTGCTCGCCAGTTGGGACCAGGAGCGGCGGCTGATCTTCTGCGACGAGGATGCCTCGACCAACAATCCGCTGCCGGCCCTGCAGGCGGTAAACGAGAAGAAACTTGCGCTTCTGGTCGGACCTGAGGGCGGATTTTCCGAGGACGAGCGCAAGATGCTGAGGGCCCTGCCTTTCGTCACCGCCATCCCGCTCGGGCCGCGCATCCTGCGCGCCGACACCGCGGCGGTGGCCGCATTGGCTGTGATCCAGGCGACGATCGGCGACTGGTAGGACCTTGCCTTCTCCCTTTGTTTGGACCGGGGATATCGCGAACAGGTGTGCGAGGACATCGCGAACAGTTTTGCGCGTTTTGCGCGAGGGGGTTCGGATTATCCTCGAGGGGAAAGGGAAGGCGAGCCATGCAGATCAAATCCAGTTGAGCTGTGGCTCAGGATTTTTCGCTTGATCGGCTACTGACATTTCGTCCATCTAGCGCCCGGCGGCCAGCTGATGGCTGCGGAGGGCTTTCTAATGGCGCGCGACACAACCGATACCCAGCTCATCGAAGGCGTCGACGAACTTGTCGGCTATCTGGCCGACGGCAACAAGCCGCGCGACAAATGGCGCATCGGCACCGAGCATGAGAAGTTCCCCTTCTATGTCGACGGCAACGCGCCGGTGCCTTATGGCGGCGAGCGCGGCATCCGCGCCATCCTCGAGGGAATGCGCGAAAAACTCGGCTGGGATCCGATCATGGATGCCGGCCGCATCATCGGCCTGGTCGAGCCGACCGGCCAGGGCGCGATCTCGCTGGAGCCCGGCGGCCAGTTCGAGCTTTCCGGTGCGCCGCTGGAATCGATCCACCAGACCTGCCGCGAGGGCAATGCGCATCTGGCGCAGGTGCGCGAGATCGCCGAGCCGCTCGGCATCCGCTTCCTCGGCCTCGGCGGCAGCCCGAAATGGTCGCTGGCCGATACGCCGAAAATGCCGAAGTCGCGCTACGAGATCATGACGCGCTACATGCCGAAGGTCGGCACCAAGGGCCTCGACATGATGTACCGCACCTGCACGATCCAGGTGAATCTCGACTTCGAGAGCGAAGCCGACATGCGCCGCAAGATGCAGGTGTCGCTGAAGCTGCAGCCGCTGTCGACGGCGCTGTTTGCCAACTCGCCCTTCACCGAGAGCAGGCCGAACGGCCTGCAGAGCTGGCGCGGCGACATCTGGCGCGACACCGACAACCAGCGCTCCGGCATGCTCGAATTCTGCTTCTCGCCCGATTTCGGCTTCGCCGACTATGTCGAATGGGCACTCGACGTGCCGATGTATTTCGTCATCCGCGACGGCCACTATCACGACATGACGCGCTATACGTTCCGACAGTTCATGGCGGGCGCCGCCCGCAATGAACTCCCTGACGGCCTGCCGACGATGGGCGACTGGGCAAATCATCTCTCGACCCTGTTCCCCGACGTGCGCCTGAAGCGTTTCCTCGAAATGCGCGGCGCCGACGGTGGACCGTGGCGGCGCATCTGCGCCCTGCCCGCTTTCTGGGTCGGGCTGCTTTACGACGAGCAGGCGCTTGACGCCGCCGAAGCGCTGACTTCGAGCTGGACCTATGAAGAAGCGCTGGCGATGCGCAACGCCGTGCCGGAGCAAGGCATCGCGGCGCCGTTCCGCAACGCCACCTTGCGCGACGTCGCCCGCGACGTGCTCGCCATCTCGCGTATGGGCCTGAAGAACCGGGCCAAGAAGAACCGCGACGGCTATGACGAGACGTCGTTTCTCAACACGCTCGACGAAGTGGTCGCGCGCGGCACCACCAGCGCCGAGGAGATGCTGTCGGCCTACCACACGCGCTGGGGCGGCTCGATCGAGCCGGTGTTCATGGAATATGCGTATTAACCGTCCGGCATGCGCCGAGCGGTTGGGCGCCAAAAGCCGCTTCAATCGGTGATGGAAACGAACTAGGCTCTCCGATGAGGATATTCTCGGAGGAGAACCCAAATGCCTTCCCTGTTCGACATTTTCGCCCAGGCCCAGAACGGCGCCGGCATACAGGCGCTGGCACAGCAATACGGGCTTTCGATGCAGCAGACGCAGGCCGCGGTGCAGGCGCTGCTGCCGGCATTTTCGCAAGGGCTGCAGCGCAACACCGCCGATCCCTACGGGATGGGCGCGTTCATGACGGCTATGGCGAGCGGCCAGCACGCCAAATATTTCGAGGACGCCACGAGGGCCTTTTCGCCGCAAGGCATCGATGAGGGCAATGGCATACTCGGCCATCTGTTCGGCTCGAAGGATTTGTCGCGCGCCGTGGCAGCCCAAGCCGCGCAGGCGACGGGTTTGAGCCAGCAGGTGCTGCAGCAGATGCTGCCGGCCATGGCCTCGATGATGATGGGCGGGCTGTTCAAGCAGACCAACAATCAATTGAGTGGGGGGCAGATGCAGGCCGCCGGCTTCGGCGGCAGCGGCAATCCGCTCGGCGAGATCATCGAGCAGATGATGCGCCAAGGCGGCCTCGCGCCGGCGCCGCAGACAAACCAGGCGCCGCAGCCGCCGCCCTATGGCGAGAACCCGCTCGGCAAAATGCTGCAGGACATGTTCGGCGGCGGCACGCAGCAGTCGCAAAGTCAGCCCCAGCAGGCCCCCAGTCCGTACGGCGAAAACCCGCTCGGCAAGGTGCTGCAGGATATGTTCGGCGGCGGCGCGACACAGCAGCCGCAGCAGACTCAACCACAGCAGACGCAAAGCCCCTATGGCGATAACCCGCTCGGCAAGATCTTCGAGGAGATGCTGCGCCAGGGCGGCGGCGGTTTCGGCATGCCTGGGGCACAACCGGCGCCGCAGCCGCAGCAGAGCGCGCCGCAACAGCCGCAAACCAATCCGAGCGGCCGGCCGCGAAACCCGTTCGACGATATCTTCGGTAAGATGTTCGAGACCGGTGCCCAGCAGCGCGACGAATATGAGAAGAGCGTCGGGACGATTTTCGATCAGTTCAAGCGCGACATGGACCGGCGGTGAGTTATCGAACGCCCCCGGAACGACTTTCGTGAGCAAGAGACTCGAACAAATGCGCCGCATCCCCGCGGCGACTGGTCGATGCGAGATGTTAAGGCAGTTTGCGACGAGGCCGGCATTCAATGCGTGCCGCCGAGATCGGGCGGTTCGCATTACAAAATCTACCACACGGCAATGACTGACATTTTGACGGTGCCTTTAAACGCCCGATCAAGCCCGTATATATTCGAAAACTCGTGTCCTTTATCGACGAGGCAAAAAAGCATGACGGACAAGCTTGAATATCCTGTCGTCATCGCACCACTCTCGATTGAGGACGGTGGCGGGTTCTCCGCTTATGTCCCGGATCTTCCCGGCTGCATGAGCGATGGCGAAACCTCCGAAGAGGCCATCGCGAATGTTCAGGATGCCATCGCGGCTTGGATAGAAGCTGCGCATGAACTTGGCCGATCAGTGCCAAGACCGTCGAGAAAATTGGCTTTCGCCTGATCCCCTGAGACGCCTTCCAGAAAAGAGGCGCGGTCAAAAAAATGCCCGGTCCTGGAGGAGGAACCGGGCAATGTGCAGGCTGGCCGGCGGGGAACCGGCAGGGAGTGTGGGAGCCTGCATGAAGCTTGGTCGCGCCGAGCCATGAAAAGGTTCAACGCGACCGGAAATTCAGGCGATGCGGCCGTTCAGGCCACCCGACGAGCAAGATCCTCGATCGTGTCGGCGCGCTCGCTGGCGATGGCGCGCAGCTTCACCGTCGGATCGCGGCCGAAGGGCACGGCGACGGCGACATGGAGGTCGGCGCGGGTCAGGCCGATATCGGCAAGCTCGGCGTCCGACATGTCGCCCAGGCGATAGAAGGCGCGGCGGTTTTTCCAGGCGACATAGGCGTTGGCGAGAGCATTGAGCACGCGCGTCGCAACGGCCGGACGCGTGGTGATGCGCGGGGTCTCGGAAGCGAATTCAATCGTGGTCATGTCAGTCTCTCCTTCCAAGAGTCGAGCGGACGAAACCAGGCGATCGGCGCCTTGGGAGAAGCGCCGTTCCGGTTTCCATTCACATGCTGTCATGTGGACAATGCCAATTTGCCATCGCGCGATTGATTAATCCAACGAATGTTTTTAATCTCTAACATCAACATCAATGATAGGTTGGACCGATGAAAGCGCCGCTCGACCTCGATCAGTTGCAGACCTTCATCTCGATTGCCGACACCGGCAGCTTCACCCGCGCAGCCGAGGAGGTGCACCGGACACAGTCGGCAGTGTCGATGCAGATGCGGCGGCTGGAGGAGCGGATCGGCAAGCCGTTGTTCGAAAAGGACGGCCGCACCAACAAGCTGACCGAGGAGGGCGAGAGGCTGCTTGCCTACGCGCGGCGGCTGATCCATCTCAACCGCGAGACTTTGGCCGCCTTCGACGACCAGCGGCTGGAAGGCACGATCCGCATCGGCACGCCGGACGATTATGCCGACCGCTTCCTGCCCGAGATCATGGCGCGCTTCTCGCGCTCCAACCCGCGCGTCGAACTGACGGTCGTCTGCGAGCCGACGCCAGGGCTGGTCGAGCACATCAAGCGCGGCAATCTCGACCTGGCGCTGGTGACGCATAACGATACGCGCGGCCAGTCGGAAGTGGTGCGGCGCGAGCCGCTTTTGTGGGTGACGTCCGCCAACCATGCCACTCACGAACAGGAAACCCTGCCGATGGCGTTCGGCCGGCCGAACTGCATCTGGCGGCGCGCGGCGGTCGACGTGCTCGACCGGCAGAACCGCGAGTACCGCGTGCTGTTCTCCAGCTTCTCGGCCACGGTGATCACCGCGGCCGTGCTTTCCGGCCTGGCGGTCTCGGTGCTGCCGGAATGCGCGCTTCGGCCCGGCATGCGCGTGCTCGGCGAGGCCGACGGCTTCGGCCAGTTGCCGGACTGCCGCATCGGCATCATGCGCGGCCAGACCTCGCAACCGGAGATCGTCGACGCTTTGGCCCGCCACATCGCCGAAAGCCTCGACAACATTTCCATGCCGCTCGGCGAGGAGGCGGGTAGCTTCGACTTCGCCGCCCTCGCCTTCGCCAAGATGAAGCGGGTCAAGGCGAACCAGATCATGCCTGGCTGGTAGAGTCAGCCGCGAGCGGCGGAACGTTCCCGGTCGGCAGGTGAAACACCCGGCAGCGCAAGCAATTGGCCGGACTCCAGCGGCGGCGACAGCAGATAGCCCTGCAACTGGCGGCAGCCCATGCCGACCAGCAAGGCCTTTTGTGCATCGGTCTCGACGCCTTCGGCGGTCACCTCGACCTTGAGCGCCTGCGCCAGCTCGATCAGTGTCTTGACGATTGCGCGCGCGCTTTCGTCCTCGTCGAGCAGATGCACGAAGGAGCGGTCGATCTTCAACTTGTCGATCGCCTGGCGGCGAAGATAGCTCAGCGAGGAATAGCCGGTGCCGAAATCGTCGAGCACGATGCAGATGCCGGATTGGCGCAGCGCGGCAATCACCGTGCCGATCGTATCATTGTGCTCGAGCAGCACGCTTTCGGTGGTCTCAAGCTGCAGGCGACAGGGATCGAGCCCGGTTTCGCTCAGGATATCGGCGACCTGCCCGGCAAAGCCGATGTCACGCAGTTGCATCGGGGAGATGTTGACCGCGATCCAGGGCAATTCCGTCCCGGCGGCAAAGCGGCAGGCTTCGCCCAGCGCCCATTTGCCCAAATCGCCGATGAGGCCGCGCTCTTCGGCGATGGCGATGAATTGCGCCGCCGGCAAAGCGCCGTGCACTTCATGGCCCCAGCGGATCAGCGCTTCGGCCCCCAGTATCGCGCGGCCGTCGGCCGAGAAAACCGGCTGATAGGCGAGCTTGATGCCACCTTCGCCCTCCAGCGCCTTGCGGAGTTCCGATTCGACCTTGCGCTTGCGCAGCAAGAGATCGTCCATGCCGCCGGCAAACAGCTCGTAACGGCCACGACCGTTCTTCTTGGCCTCGTAAAGCGCGATGTCGGCCTTGCGCAACAGCTCGTCCGCGTCGATGTCCGATCCAGACGACAGCGCGATGCCGACGCTCGCGCTGACGAAGACCTGGTCGTCGATCAGCCGGAACGGTTCACGCAGCTTCAAGAGCAGCCTTTCGGCGATGTCCTCGGCGCTTCCGACGTCGGGAACGTCAAGCAGGATGACGGCGAATTCGTCACCGCCGAGCCGCGCGACGGTATCGACTTCGCGGATCGTATGCTTGAGCCGCGCCGCCGTCTGGCGCACGAGCTCGTCACCGGCCGGATGGCCGAGCGTGTCGTTGATATGCTTGAAGCGGTCGAGGTCGAGGTAAAGCAGCGCGACGCGCGTCTTGTCCCTGCTGGCGAACAGCAGCGTGCGCCGCAAGCGGTCCTCGAACAGCGCCCGGTTGGGCAGGCCGGTGAGCGTGTCGTGGAAGGCGAGATATTGCGCCTGGTCCTGGCTGGTCTGCAGCGCGGTCGAGGCGCGACGCAAGCTGCTCAACAGGAACACCAGCACGCCGCCCGCCAACAGCAGCGCGATCGCCAAGGCAGGAGCGATCTCGCGCACCAAGGCAAGGCCGGGCCGCAGCTGGTCCCAGCCGATATAGCCGAGGATGACGCCGCGCGAATCAACCAGCGGCACGGCGGCTCGGCCAGCCGGCTGTGACAAAGGCACCAGCCGCGCGCCATCAAGCAGGTACTTTCCGGCGATCTTGCCGATCACCGCGTCATTGATGAATTCGACCGACACATGCAGATATTCCGTGCCCTGCGCCTGGCTGATCCTGTCCGAGCTCGGCAGGAGCGGCGCGACGCTGACGATCGCTGGCGCGCCATCGAGGGACACCAGATCCTCGGCCACCATCTTCGGAGGTTGGCCGTACGCATCGGTCTGCGGCGGCCCAGCCAGCATGCGACGCAGTTTTTCGATGATTGGAAGAAGCGTGGGCTGGTCCTCGCCATAGGCGGAAGCGTCGACCACCTTGCCCTCGCGCATGGCGTGGATCGCATGATTGGCGGCGTCGAGAATATAGACCCGGTTGTGACCATAATAGGTGTACATCCAGACACTGAGATTCTCTTCGATCCAGGTCTGGTTGCCTGCCCTCACATTGATGATCGCGTCATCCCAGACCGAAACGCTTTCCTGCTCCCGCTGAACAGACGCAATCTGGTCCTTCAAACCATCGGCGATGAACATCTTTTGTCGTACGAGCGAGGCATCATCGGCCTGGCTGGCCGCGTAGAAGCCGAAGCCCACGACAATGGCTAAAGCGAAAGTGGCGAGCGTCAGCACGGTCAGCGTGACCTGACGGGTCAACGGGCTGCTGTTTTGGCGTGCGCTCATCAGGTCCCCGGCCGGCTCTTCTGGGCCTGTCAAAGCAAATCGGGCTTAAGATCGCGTTATGATATTAGCGCGGTTTCGCCGCGCTTGACGCGGGCCGATAAGCGTTCCCCAATCGCGCAATGAGTGAAACAGCAACCGAATCACGCAGCAACGCCACCGAATATACGGTGAGCGAGATTTCCGGCGCGCTGAAGCGCACTGTCGAGGACGCCTTCGGCAATGTGCGGGTGCGTGGCGAGATTTCCGGCTATCGCGGCCCGCATTCGTCCGGCCATGCTTACTTCGCGTTGAAGGACGACCGCGCGCGGATCGATGCTGTGGTCTGGAAGACCACCATGGCGCGGCTGAAGTTCCGCCCAGAGGAAGGCATGGAGGTGATCGCCAGCGGCAAGCTAACCACCTATCCCGGCAAATCCAACTACCAGATCGTCATCGACAATCTGGAGCCGGCGGGCGCCGGCGCGCTGATGGCGCTGCTCGAAGAGCGCAAGCGCCGGCTGCAGGCCGAGGGCCTGTTCGATGCCGGCCGCAAGCGGCGGCTGCCCTTCATGCCTCAGGTCATCGGCGTCGTCACATCGCCGACGGGCTCGGTGATCCGCGACATCATCCACCGCATCAAGGACCGGTTTCCGCTTCATGTGCTGGTGTGGCCGGTGAGGGTCCAGGGCGAGACGACGGCCAGGGAGGTGACCGCGGCCGTCAACGGCTTCAGTGCGCTGACATGGGACGGACCCATCCGCCAACCCGATCTGTTGATCGTGGCACGCGGCGGCGGCAGCCTCGAGGACCTCTGGGGCTTCAACGACGAAGGGCTGGCGCGGGCGGTGGCGGCGTCCGCCATCCCGGTGATCTCGGCCGTCGGCCATGAGACCGATACGACACTGATCGACTTTGTTGCCGATATGCGCGCGCCGACGCCGACGGGCGCGGCCGAGATCGCCGTGCCGGTCAGGGCGGATTTGGAGGCTACCCTGGCCAGCCTTGCCGCGCGGCTCAATGCCTGCGCCTCGCGGCATCTGGAACGCAAGCGCCAGGCGGTGCGTGCGGCGGCGCGTGCGCTCCCCTCGCCCGACCAGTTGCTGGCGCTGCCGCGCCGCCGTTTCGACGATGCTACCAGCCGCCTCGGCCGCGGGCTGACGGTGAACATCGAGCGCAAGCGGGCGACGCTGGAGCGGCAAAGGCTGACGCCGGCAACCCTGTCGCGGCGCCTCAATGAAGCGCGCACGCTGACGGGTCGCGATATTGCCCGGGCGCGAGCCGCGTTCTTCGCCATCGTGCGCGAAAGGCGCGCGCGATTCAAACGCACGGCGGCAAGGCTGTCGCCGGCGCCGATCGTCCGGCGGCAGAAGCTGCAGGCCGATACGCTGACCGGGCTGGGTCGCAGACGGGACCAGGCATTGGCGCGGCGTCTCGATCGGCTGCGCGCGGCGCTGACCCAGGCCGACCGGCTCTTGTCGACGCTGTCTCACAAGGCCGTGCTGGCGCGCGGCTTCGCGCTGGTCAAGGACGCCGAAGGCGCCGTCATCAAAGGGGTCGCGGAGCTGGCGCCGGGCGCGGCGCTGCAGCTTGAATTCGCGGACGGCACTGCCGAGGCCATCGCAACCTCCGGCGGGGCGCGACCGAAGCTGGCCGGAAAATCGCCCGCCAAGGCCAAGGAGCCGGGCAATCAGGGTTCGTTGTTCTGAGGTTTCCATGCGCGACCACGACCCGCCTTTTCGCACGCCATCTGGCAAGCCGCGCCTGCGCTCGTTCGGTATCGCGCTCGATGGCACGCCGGGCCCTTTCAACGCCATCACCGACGTGCCGGGCGTGTCGGTGGGCTACACGACGCTGATTTCAGGCGACGGCCCGCTGCAGGTCGGAAACGGTCCAGTGCGCACCGGCGTGACCGCGATCCTGCCAAGGCCGGTTCGGGAACTCGCGACGCCGGTGTTCGCCGGCGTGTTCAGCCAGAACGGCAATGGCGAGCTGACCGGAACGCATATCATCGAGGAAACCGGCGCCTTCAATTTCCCGGTCACCATCACCAACACGCATTCCTGCGGCGTGACCCGCGATGCCACCTTGCGCTGGATGCATCGCGTCTTGCCGGCTGCGCTCGATAGCGGCTGGGGCCTGCCAGTGGCGGCAGAGACCTATGACGGCTTCCTCAACGACATCAACGGCCATCATGTGAGCGTCGACCATGTGACCGCGGCACTCGACAGCGCCAGCGGCGGCGCCATCGAGGAAGGCAGCGTCGGTGGCGGAACCGGCATGATAAGCTTCGGCTTCAAGGCCGGATCCGGCACCGCTTCGCGCATCGTCGGATGGCGGGACCGGCGCTACACGCTTGGTGTCTTCGTGCAGGCGAATTTCGGCAAAAGGCACAATTTCACCATTCGCGGCCGGCGTGTCGGCCCGGAATTGGCCCAGCCGGCCATCCGCGAGGGCGCGCCGCGCGCCGAAAAGGGTTCCATCATTGCCGTCATCGCCACCGACGCGCCGTTGCTGCCGCATCAGATGAAGCGGCTCGCCCGGCGCGTGCCGCTCGGCATTGCCGTGACCGGGGGTTATGGCTATCACAGTTCTGGCGATATTTTTCTCGCCTTCTCGACCGCCAATGCCGAGGCCGCGCTGGCGCCTTCAGGCCGCATCGCCCGCGCGGAATTCATCCCGGACGTCGACATCGACCCGTTCTTCGACGCGGTCGTGCAAGGCGTGGAGGAAGCGATCCTCAACGCATTGGTTGCCAATGCGGATATGACGGGGCGCGACGGCAATTTCGTGCCGGCGCTGCCGAAGGAATGGCTGGAGGAAAAATTCGGCTGAGAAACGGCGCCGCCGGCCCGTGGCGGGCCGGGGTTTATTCCGGTTTGTCCGGGTTGACTTCGCTGCTGCCCTCTTCAACGGCTTCCTCGAGGCGCGACGCGATCAATTCCTGGATGTCGCCGACCTCTTCCTGGATGTCCTCCAGCAGAATGCCTGCCTCGGCGGCCTTGGCGCAGCATTCCTTCGCAAGGGTCTCGGCCTGCTTGTCGATCTTGATCGGCAAATGCTGGCATTGGACTTTCTCGCCAATCCATCCGCGCAAGAACTCGATCGCATGTTCACTCATACTGCTTTTTTCCCTAGCGGCAAAGCCGGTTGGTCGTCATGAACGTCCGCATCCCTGCAAAGGATGCATGCTCCATTCGAGCCGAGTCGGCCTCGACCGGCAAGACACCTTGTCCATGGGACAATATATCTCGCCCTAGAGACAAGAGAGCTTGCCCATGGTCCGCGGAGCCGAAGGAATGGAAGGGTTCAAGATGCACGTTCAGATCATCGAGAGTGATGGTACCGTTGGCTGGGATCGAACCAGCGACCTCCGGATCCACAATCCGGCGCTCTAACCAGCTGAGCTACAACGGCCTGCCTGCCTGAGCTGGATCGAGGTGAAAGCTTCATTCTCCGTGATCCGCTCTGTCGTTCGGCGATGCGTCAAATACGGGCTATCGGATTCTAATTCAAGGGCCTTGATAAGGTAAACGATTGGTTTCCTCATTCGCCTTTCGTCAAGGCAAAAGAAAAGGCCGGCGGGAGGAGGTGCCGGCCTTTTCCTGTTACGAGCCAGCGGGAGGAGGTGCTGGCTGGTCACCCCGGAAACGGAGGGAGGAGGTTCCATTTCCGGGTATCTGATTGCTCAACCTATCGCACGACTATTTGTCTGACGAAATGCGACGTTTTGATGCACCGCAAGGTTGTGCGCTGAAATCAGGCGGCCTTGACGTCCTTCATCGCCTTCTCGAAGGCGCTCTTGACCGGCTTGGAGACGTCCTCGACCGCCTTGGTGGCAACGGTCTGGAACTCCTTGGCCTGCTCAACGGCCATTTCGACGCGCTTGCGCAGGAAGGAGGTCTGCAGCTCGACGACTTCCGAAAGGGTCTTCGCGCCGACCAGGGCTTCGAGGTGCGAGAAGCTGACCTCGGCATTGGCGCGCAGCGCGGCGATGGTCTTCAGCGAAACGTCGCTGGAAACGGTCTTGGCGGTCTCGTAGGTCGACTCCAGAACCTTCTGGGTCTCCTCGGCGCCGGTCTTCAGCTTGGCATAGGCTTCCTTCGACTGCTCGACGCCCTTCTCGGCGAAGGCGCGGATCTGGTCGGTGGCCTTGGAAGCATCAAAGCTCGGGAATTCGACGTTTTCGATGGTCTCGGCGGATTTGGCAGTGGTCTTGGACATTTTCCAACCTTTCGCGGCAGCGGCTTTGACAGAAAGCCGTCTCGTTCATGTATGATGGCAATATAAAGGACTTTTTTGTGCATTGCAATATCTTTGCTGCACCGCACCATAAAATCTTTCCCCTGCGTCAGCCACGAGAGCCGTTAACCAAGAGCCCAGAGATTTCGACCGATGCAAGCTTAGGCTTGTGGACCTCCGGGCCGCGGGCTTTTATTAACAAAGCGTTAACTGAAAATGCCCGCTCCGGAGGGTTGGCCAGCGCATGCCGCCTGAAAACTACTCCTTCCTCGACGTTGCCGTGCTCGACGCGGTGCGCCAACGCTTTGCCGCGGGCGATGCTTTGGCCATTTTGTCGGTCGACCTCGAACAGGTGATCTGGGCGAACGGTCCGGGGGCGTCGGCCTTCGGCTATCCGGATATCGAGGCCATCATCGGCGCCTCGGCGCGGCTGCCGCTGATCGCCCGCCGGCAGATCATGGCGACCAGCGGTTTTCCCGACATCGGCAGCGACCGCGCCGTCACGGTGAGGCTGGCCACCGGCATGGAAAGCCGCGCCGTCGGCTTTCTGGCCAGCGCAGTGACGATGCCGGACGGCGAGGCGGCAATCATGCTGGCGGTGCCGGCGGCGCAGACCACTTCGCGCAGCGCCGGCGAGATCGCCAGCCGCGCCATCGGTGGCTTTACCGAGGCCGGGCATTTCATTGCCTTTGTCGACGCGAAAGGCGAGGTCGAGGCAGCCTCGGACGGCTTTGCGGCGCTCGGCATCGAGCCGCGGACGTTGGCTGCCCTGGTTGCGGATGTGGCGAGCAGCGGCGACCGCATCGTCAAACGCCTCGTGCCGGGCACCGACACCGCCTACCCGGCCGGTTTTGCGCGGCTCACCGATACGCGGCATCTGCTGGTGGTGATCGACGAGGCGCAGCTCGAGGACTCCGATAGCGGCCAGGACGATCGGGCGACCGCCGGCCAAGACGATCGGACCGGCGATCAGGGAGTTGCGGCGCCAGAGGCGGTCAGCGCCCCGCCGCAAGGTGAAAGCGCGGCAATCGAGCCCGAGTCTCAGCCTGCCCAGGACAACCCAGTGCCTACCGTGGCGGCTGGCAAAGAGGACGAGCCGGCGCCAGAGGCTCCCGACGGCGACGCACAGCCCGACGCGGAGAGCCGGACCTTGGCCGGCCAGCGGCCTACCCGGACAGACCATCAGGCCGATGCCGCCGGCGCCGGCCAGCACGACCATTGGTATTTCAACGCCGGCGACGATGGCGCCGGGCATGCTCAACCGGCAGCGCCGGCGAAGGACGAGCCGGAAGGTGCCGCCGCAGCCGAAGGCCAAGATGATGGCGAAGCCGCTGCACGCGAAACTACCAAATCAGCCCAGCCCGGCCCCCCGCGCGACATCGACCGGTCGGCGCCCCCATTGCGCTTCGTCTGGCGCACCGACGCCGAAGGTCGGTTCAGCGCGCTGTCGCCCGAATTCGCCGACATCGTCGGCCAGCCTGCCGCCGATGTGATCGGCCGCCGCTTCAAGGATGTCGCCGCCACTTTCGGCCTCGACGCCTCGGGCGAGATCGCCGGCCTGCTCGACCGGCGCGATACCTGGTCCGGCCGCTCGGTGCTGTGGCCGGTGGCCGGAACGGGTCTGAAGATCCCCGTCGATCTGGCGGCCCTGCCCGTCTATGGCCGCAGCCGCGCCTTCGAGGGTTTTCGCGGCTTTGGCGTCGCGCGCAGCGCCGACGCCGTGGTCGATCCGGAAGCGCTTGGCATGGCTCTGGTGCCGAATGCCGCTCCTGCCGGGGCCACCCCCGGCGGGCCCGACGCGTCGGGCGATCAGCCGGCAGAGCAGACGCCTCTGGAAAAGCCAAGGCCCGAAGACCCCTTCCGGGGCGAAGTGCCGGCGCTGACCATCGTGCCGAAGCCGGAGCGACGCTTTGCCGACAAGGTGATAAGGCTGGCCGAGCATCGCCAACCGGCCAACGACAAGCAACCGGGAAGCGACACGCCGGCAAATCACAAGGGCCTGTCGATCCTCGAGCGCAGCGCCTTCCGCGAGATCGGCGAGCGGCTGCGCAAGGACAGTTCCGCCCCTGCCGAGGAACGCGCCCCCGAAGCCGACAAGCGGCCCGATGCCGCTGTTGCCGGCGAGGACGCGGCAAAGGTGAAGGAAGCGGCCAGCGAAACAAGGGCCGACGCAAGCCAGCCGCTTCCACCCGATGCGGCGGAGCACGACGATTCCGCCCAGGGCGCGACCTTGTCCACGCCCTCGGAAGCCGACGACGTGAAGGCCGCGGAAGCGGAGACCGAGGCGGAAGACCAGGACGATCTGGCGCGGCTCGACGGCATCGATGGCGCCGCCGAGATCAACGACGCCGGCCTGGCCGAGACCTCGGCTGTTTCCGGCTCGCTGCTCAACTTTGCCGATGGCGGGAAACCCACGGAAGACGCCGGCGTCGCGCCGGTTTCCCAGAACGAGCAAGCAGAGGGCGCCCGGGAGGCCGCCGAACCTGCTGCCGCGAAGCCGCAGCGGCCCGTCGAAGAGCCTGCGGCGCTGCCGGTCGCGGCCGGGCAGCCCGCCTCCGATGCGACGGCGGACGATAGCATGACCGCCGACGACTTCCGCGATGCGCAGGACAATGAGGACTGGGCAGGCTCCGATACAGATGCCGCCAAGGCCGCGGAAGAACAGCCGGAAGAACTGGACGCGACAGCCGCGACGCGGCAACGCCTCGACGTGCCGCCGCTTAAACTTTCCGGTTTTGTGCCGTCCGCGTTTTCGACCGGAGAGGAAGCCAAGGCCCCCGACACGTCCATCCTGGCCAGGCTGCCTGTGCCGCTGCTCATCCATTCGGGCGACATGCTGCATTATGCCAATGACGCCTTCCTCGAACTCACCGGCTATGATGCGCTGGACGACCTCGCGGATGCAGGCGGCCTGGGCGCGCTCTTCGCCGATCCTTACGCCGAGGACCCCGCGACGGACGAAAGCGACCACTCGCTGAAGCTCAAGACCCGCCAGGGCCAAGAATTCCCAATCGACGCGCTGCTGCGCTCGGTGCCGTGGCGTGGCGGCAAGGCGCTGATGCTGGTGGTGCGGCGCTCCGGCGAGGACGATGCGGCGCACTTCACCGCCGCGAATGACGAGCCGGCGCTGCAGCCGGACGTGCCGGAACTGAAATCGCGCATTGCGGAGATGCGCACCATCATCGATACCGCTACGGACGGCGTCGTGCTGATCGGCCGCGACGGCAACATCCGCTCGATCAGCCGGCCGGCGGAAGCGCTGTTCGGTTTCGACAGCGACGAGGTCGCGGGCAAGCCCTTTGCCTCGCTGTTTGCCATAGAAAGCCAGCGCGCGGCGCGCGACTATCTGGCCGGGCTTTCGGAGCCGGGTGTCGCGAGCGTCTTGAATGACGGCCGCGAGGTCATCGGCCGCGAGGCGCAGGGGCGTTTCATCCCGCTGTTCATGACCATCGGCAGGCTGCCCAACGACAGCGGCTTCTGCGCCGTCGTGCGCGACATCACGCAATGGAAGCGGGCCGAGGAAGACCTGACGCAGGCACGCGCAGTGGCCGAGCGCGCCTCCTCGCAGAAGACGGATTTCCTGGCCCGCATCAGCCACGAGATCCGCACTCCGCTCAATGCCATCATCGGCTTTTCCGAACTGATGGTAGACGAGAAATTCGGTCCGATCACCAACGACCGCTATCGCGACTACCTGCGCGACATCAACCGCTCGGGCAACCATGTGCTCGACCTCGTCAACGACCTGCTCGACATCTCCAAGATCGAGGCAGGCCAGCAGGAGATGGATTACGAGGCGGTGTCGCTCAACGACACGCTGGCCGAGACGGTGGCGATGATGCAGCCGCAGGCCAATCGCGAACGGGTCATCATCCGCTCCAGCTTCGCCTCGCGGCTGCCGGAAGTGGTGGCGGATCTGAGAAGCGTACGCCAGATCGCCCTCAACATCCTGTCCAACGCCATTCGCTACACCCAGGCCGGCGGCCAGGTGATCGTCTCGACCGCCTACGAAGCCTCGGGCGACGTCGTCATGCGCGTGCGCGACACCGGCATCGGCATGACCCAGGCCGAGATCGAGCAGGCGCTGAAACCGTTCAAGCAGATCAATGCGCTGAAGCGCGGACGCGGCGACGGCACCGGCCTCGGCCTGCCCCTCACCAAGGCCATGGTGGAGGCGAACCGCGCCCGCTTCGCCATCACCTCGACGCCAGGCGAAGGAACCCTAGTCGAGGTCGGCTTCCCCTCCACGCGCGTGCTCGCCGAATAACGTTGCATAGGACTGCGACGGCCAAAGAAAAAGGCGTCCAAGAGGACGCCTTGAGAAATGGGATGCTGTCACAACGGGGGCTTGAGCAGAACCTCAGGGGACGAGGAACGGGATTTCTCCCTCAAGTTACACGCGACTATCAGCGTCGTCTCTTAACAAGTCCTTACCTGGCCGCGAAAAAATTTACGAATGTGTACCACCCGTGAAATCTAGGTAAATTCGCCGGACAGATTTCGTTAACCACATCGGTCAGCTTGCCAGCTGCGGCAGGTCGCGGAACAGCTCCAGCGCCTCGGGATTGGCGAGCGCTTCCTTGTTCTTCACGGCACGGCCGTGGACCACGTCGCGTACGGCGAGCTCGGTGATCTTGCCGGACTTGGTGCGCGGGATGTCGGCGACGGCGACGATCCTGGCCGGCACGTGGCGCGGGCTGGCGCCGGTGCGGATCCTGGCGCGAATGCGCTTTTCCAGATCCTCGTCCAGGGTCACGCCGGGGGCGAGCCGCACGAACAGCACGACACGGACATCATTGTCGAAATCCTGGCCAATGCAGAGCGCCTCGAGGATTTCCGGCATTTGCTCGACCTGGTTGTAGATCTCGGCCGTGCCGATCCGGACCCCGCCCGGATTGAGCGTGGCATCGGAGCGGCCGTGGATGATCATGCCGCCATGTTCCGTCCATTCGGCGAAGTCGCCATGGCACCAGACATTGTCGAAGCGCTCGAAATAGGCGGCGTGATATTTCTTGCCTTCGAGGTCGTTCCAGAAGCCGATCGGCATCGACGGGAAGGCCTTGGTGCAGACAAGCTCGCCCTTCTCCTGCCTCACAGGCTTGCCGTCGTCGTCCCAGACGTCGACCGCCAGGCCGAGGCCGGGGCCTTGGATCTCGCCGGTCCAGACCGGCTCGGTCGGCACGCCGAGCACGAAGCACGAGACGATGTCGGTGCCGCCCGAGATCGAGGCCAGGTGCACGTCCTTCTTGATGCCGTCATAGACGAAGCGGAAATCCTCCGGCGACAGCGGCGAGCCGGTGGAGGAGATGGTGCGCACGCTCGACAGATCGTGGCTCGCGATCAGCTTCAGGCCGGCCTTGCGAACCGAATCGATGAATTTGGCCGAGGTGCCGAAATAGGTCATCTTCTCGGCATCGGCGAAATCGAACAGCGCATTGCCGTCCGGGTAGAAAGGCGAGCCGTCATAGAGCAGCAGCGTCGCGCCGGAGGCGAGGCCCGAGACCAGCCAGTTCCACATCATCCAGCCGCAGGTGGTGAAATAGAACAGGCGATCGCCGTCGAGCAGGCCGGCATGCAGCCGGTGCTCCTTGACGTGCTGGATCAGCGTGCCGCCGGCCGAATGCACGATGCATTTCGGGATGCCGGTCGTGCCCGAGGAAAACAGGATGTAGAGTGGATGCGCGAAGGGCAGCCGCTCGAAGCTCACGGGCTTTGCGGCAAAAGGCGAGAGCGCGTCTTCGAGCGCGGTCGCCTTGTCGATGGTGGCGGCGACGTCGCTCGAGGTGCCGAGATAGTCGACGATCAGCACCTTGCCCAGGCTTGCCAGCTTCGCCGCGACCGCGCGGACCTTGTCGGCCACCTCGATCGCCTTGCCATTGTACCAATAGCCGTCGGGCACGATGAAGACGACCGGCTCGATCTGGCCGAAGCGGTCGAGCACGCCCTGCTCGCCGAAATCGGGAGAGCACGACGACCAGACCGCGCCGATCGAGCTTGCCGCCAGCATCGCGGCGATGGTTTCGGGCATATTCGGCATCATGGCGGCGACGCGGTCGCCGGCCTTGACGCCGAGCGACAGGAAGAGCTGCTGCAGGCGCGAGGTCAGCGCGTGGAGCTCGTTCCAGGAGAGCCGCCGCTCGACCTTGTCCTCGCCGCGAAAGACGATCGCCTCGCCGGCGCCGGTTTTCTGCAAAAGGTTCTCGGCGAAATTGAGCCTGGCGTCGGGAAAGAAAGCTGCGCCGGGCATCCTCTCGCCGTCGACGAGGCGCCGTTCGCCCTTGTCGCCGACAAGCGCGCAGAAATCCCAGACCAGGTCCCAGAAGGCTTCGCGGTCGTCGACCGACCAGCGATGCAGTTCGGCATAGCCGGAGAAAGAACGCGCTGTCTTTGCCTCCGCGGCCTTCATGAACGCGGTCATCGGCGCTGCGTCGATCCGCTCCTGCGTCGGGGTCCACAAAGGTGTGTCGGCGGCCATGATCGCTCCTCCCAAAGCGTCGCGTTCGAGCCAGTTAAGCCCAACGTCGCATATGCCATCGTCCCAGAAACGGCGTGCGATTGCGGATCGGGATCGTGCAGACCGCTTATGCATATTGCGGCGCAGCAGAGCAAGATTTTGTTCGGGCGACCCATGGCGGCCGCTGTGCAAATGCCATCGCAAGGCCATAAAGACTTGAAAAGCGTCGGCGCTCGGTTACACCCGTCGGGCGATTTTGTTGGCAATGAAAGCATACGGGGCGAAATGCGATCATCTCTGATCCGGCGCGGGGTGTGGGCGATCGGCGTTGCCGTGCTCGTCATCGCGCTCGCGGTCGCGGCGCTGCCGCTGATTGCCTCGACCCGCATCGTGCGCGACCGCATCGCCTGGGAATTGAGTGCCTGGAGCGGCTTCAGAGTCACGATCGACGGCTCGCCGCGTATCGAGGTGTGGCCGAAATTCCGGGCCATCCTCAGCGACGTGACGCTGTCGCAATGGACCGAGACCGAAGCGCCGCCGGTGGTCGAGGCCGATCGCGTGGAAGTCGATCTCTCCGCCATGGCGGCCTTGCAGGGCAACGTCGCCTTCTCGACCGCCAGGCTGGTGCGCCCGACGATCAGGGTGCAGCGCACCGCCAGCGGCTTCTATCTGCCGCCGCTTCCGACCGGCGGACGCATCACGCGCTCGATCGACACCGCGCGCCGCGTAGTCACCGCCAACCCGCAGAAGCCGGATCTCGGCAAATTGCCGTCCGATCCGTTCGGCACCGTCGAATTCCGCGATGGCCGCGTGGTGACTTCGGTTGACGGCAAGGACATCGAAATCCTGAGCAGCCTGAGCGGCCAGGTGAACTGGGAAGCGATGAACAGCGAGGCGTCGCTGACCGCGAGCGGAATCTGGCGCGGCGAAAGCATGCAGCTCGATTTCTCCTCGGCGAAACCGCTGGTGCTGTTTGGCGGAGGGGCGGCGCCCGTCACCCTCTCCTTCAAGGCCGCGCCCGCGACATTCTCCTTCGACGGAACGGCCTCGATGTCCGACAACGCCTATCTGGACGGCCAGGCGAAGTTCGCCGCGCCGTCGCTGCGGCGCGTGCTGGAGTGGTCGCAGGCAGGCATCGCGCCGGGTGCTGCGATCGGCGCGGTCTCGATCGCCAGCAAGGTGAACGCCTCGGCGGGGCGCGCGAAATTCGAGAACACCACGGTCACGTTCAACAACAACCCAGGCATGGGCGCGCTGGATTTCTCCGTCGCCGAGGGGAGCCCGGTGATTGCCGGCACGCTCGCCTTCGACACGCTGGATCTCAGATCTTTCCTGTCGGCTTTCACGCCTATCGCGCCGACCGGCGAGGCCGGCCCCGGCGATATCGACACCAGTTTCGCCGACCGCATCAATCTTGACCTCAGGCTGTCGGCGGCCCATGCCATGGCGGGACCGGTCCAACTCGCCGACGTCGCGGCGACAGCGCAGGTCAAGAACGGTCTTGCCGTCTTCGACATATCCGACGCGTCTGCCTTCAACGGCAATATCCAGAGCAGCCTGCGCTTCGACCGCAAGCCGGAAGGCACGCAGGTCGAGATGCGGCTCCTGGCATCGGATGTGGATACGGGAGCCTTTGCCACGGCGGCGGGAATGACGCGGCTGGTGCCGGCCAGCACCGGGACCGTATCGGTCATCCTCAAGGGACCGGGCAAGGCCTGGAATTCCATCTTCGAGAATGCCGACGGATCGTTCTCGGCGACGTTCGGTCCGGGCACTATCAACGGGCTCGACCTGCCGGCCTTCCTCAAGCGCAACCAGCAAGGCGGCTTCTTCGCGCTCGACGACGTCGCCAATGGATCGCTGCCGATCGACGGCGCCGAGATCAAGGCAAGCATTTCGAAGGGCGTGGCGCGTCTGGACAAGGCCGAGATCAATTCGCAGAAATACAAGATCTGGCTGTCCGGCATCGCCTCCTATGTCGGCCGCGGGCTGGCGCTCTCGGGCGGAGTGGTGCCCAACGGACAGCCCGCGCAGCAGCCCCAGCAGGCCAACAGTCAGGCGGCCAGCCCGGCTCCCGCGCCGCCGAGCCAGCCGCTGTTCTTCGTCGGCGGCAACTGGAGCGCGCCGTTCATATCGCCGATCGCTCCCGGCGTTTCAGGCCAGTAAATGCGAGGGACGCAAGCGTCCCCGCTTCTCGTCACGCTCAACCGCGCTGCGCGGCCTGCTCGTCGAGCTGGCGCTGGATCTCGCGCCGCTTGTTGGCGATCGAGGCGATGATGACGCCGACCGCCACCACCGCGATCAGGATGGTGCAGGCGGCGTTGATCTCGGGCGTCACGCCGAGGCGCACCTGGCTGTAGATCTTCATCGGCAGCGTGGTGGCGCCGGGACCCGAGGTGAAGCTCGCGATGACCAGATCGTCCAGCGAGAGCGTGAACGCCAGCATCCAGCCGGAGATGATCGCCGGCAGGATGACCGGCAAGGTGATCTGGAAGAAGGTCTTCACCGGCGGCGCGCCGAGATCCATCGCTGCCTCCTCCAGCGAACGGTCGAACGTGACCAGCCGCGACTGCACGACGACGGCGACGAAGCACATGGTGAAGGTGATGTGGGCGAGCGTCACCGTGACGAAACCGCGGTCGAGTCCGACGGCGACGAACAGCAAGAGCAGCGAGAGGCCGGTTATGACTTCCGGCATGACCAGCGGCGCGAACACCATGCCCGAGAAGAGCACCCGTCCCTTGAAGCGCGTGTAGCGCGTGAGAGTGATGGCGGCGAGCGTGCCCAGCACGGTCGCGACGGTCGCGGAGATGACGCCGACGCGCGCCGTCACCCAGGTGGCGTCCATCAGGCCCTGGTTGTGGAACAGCGACACGTACCATTTGGTCGAAAAGCCGCCCCAGACGGTGACGAGCTTGGATTCGTTGAAGGAAAAGACGATCAGAAGCACGATCGGCAGATAGAGGAACGCAAAGCCCAGCACGATCGAGGTGATGTTGAAGCGGCTCCAGGTGGAGTTCATCTGCCCTGCTCCTGTGCCTTGGCCTGAGCCTGCTGGAAGAACATGATCGGGATGGTCAGCACCAGCAGCAGGATGACGGCCACCGCCGACGAGACCGGCCAGTCGCGGTTGGAGAAGAACTCGTTCCAGAGCGTCTTGCCGATCATCAGCGTCTGCGAGCCGCCGAGAAGATCGGGGATGACGAACTCGCCGACGGCCGGGATGAACACCAGCAGGCAGCCGGCGACAACGCCTGGCAGCGACAGCGGGAAGGTGATCTTCCAGAAGGCGCCGGTCGGTGGACAGCCGAGGTCCTGCGCGGCCTCGATCAGCGAATAGTCCATCTTCTCCAGCGAGGAATAGAGCGGCAGCACCATGAAGGGCAGGTAGGAATAGACGATGCCGATGAAGATGGCGGTGTAGGTGTTGAGGATCACCAGCGGCTGGCTGATCAGGCCGGTGGCGAGCAGAACCTGATTGAGCAGGCCCTCGGGTTTCAGGATGCCGATCCAGGCATAGACGCGGATCAGGAATGAGGTCCAGAAGGGCAGGATCACCAGCATCAGCAAGGTCGGGCGGATCGTGGCCGGCGCCCGCGCCATGCCATAAGCGATCGGATAGCCGACGATCAGGGTGAGTATCGTCGAGATTCCCGCGATGACCAGGCTCGTCACATAGGCGTTGAAATAGAGCGCGTCCTGAGTGAGCCAGGTGTAGTTATCGAAGTTGAGTTCGCGGACGGCGGCGAAAAATCCCGAAAAGCCGTCCTTGAAGCCGAGCACCGGCGTATAAGGGGGCATTGAAATCGCCGTTTGAGACAGCGAGATCTTGAACACGATGACGAAGGGTACAAGGAAGAAGAACAGCAGCCAGAGATAGGGGACGATGATGACCAGGCGGTTGATGAAGCCTGTCGCCAGCCTCGCCGGCAGTGTTGCGGTTTCGGTCGATGGGGCGGCGGTCGCTGCGATGTCCGTCATCTCAGCCTCCTACCTGGTCAACACGACGCCGGCATCGGGCCGGAAGGAGACCCAGGCGCGATCGTTCCAGGTGAGCGGATCCTCGGTGATACGCGAAGCGTTCAACGCGCTTGCCCGCACCATCTGGCCGTCGTCAAGCTTGATATGATAGACGGTCATGTCGCCGAGATAGGCGACGTCGTAGACCTCGCCTTCGAGCGCGTTGACGGCATCGGCCGGCTTTTTTGAGGAGACCTTGATCTTCTCCGGCCGGATCGCAAAGACGATGTCGGAGCCGGCAGCGGCGGCGCCGCTATTGTCGACGACGATCTGCGCTCCGGTCGCGCCGGTGATGCGGGTTGTGCTTGCCGTGCGCTCGGCAACTTTGCCTTCAAACATGTTCACATTGCCAACGAAATGCGCCACGAAGCGCGAGGCCGGCGCCTCGTAAATCTCGGCAGGCGTCGCGACCTGCATCACCTCGCCCTTGTCCATGATGGCGATGCGGTCGGCCATGGTCATGGCCTCTTCCTGGTCGTGGGTGACGACGACGAAGGTGAGGCCGAGCTCCTGCTGCAGGTCCATCAGCTCGAACTGCGTTTCCTCGCGCAGCTTCTTGTCCAAAGCGCCGAGCGGCTCGTCGAGGAGCAGAACCTTCGGCCGCTTGGCGACCGAGCGGGCAAGCGCCACGCGCTGGCGCTGGCCGCCCGAGAGCTGGTGCGGCTTGCGCTTGGCGAACTGCTCGAGCTTGACGAGCTTCAGCATCTCGGCCACGCGCTTTTCGATATCGGGTCCAGGCATGCCCTCCTGCTTGAGGCCGAAGGCGATGTTCTTTTCCACCGTCATATGCGGGAACAGCGCGTAGGATTGGAACATCATGTTGACCGGCCGCTTGTAGGGCGGAATGCCGCGCAAATCCTGCCCGTCGAGCAGGATGCGGCCCGCGGACGGCTCCTCGAAGCCGGCGAGCATCCTGAGCAGGGTCGACTTGCCGCAGCCCGAAGCGCCGAGCAGGGCGAAGAACTCGCGCTCGAAGATGGTCAGCGACAGATTGTTGACGGCGATGAAATCACCGAACTTCTTGGTGACCTTGTCGAACTGGATATATGGCTTGGCATTCGGGTCGTTCCATGGCGCGAAATCCCTGCGGATGCTGCCAAGCGATTTCATGATCTCCACTCCGTTACTTTCTTAAAAAATCCCCAAAAGAAAGCGACCCCGGCAGTTGGCTGCCGGGGCCGCGTCGCAATTCTCACTGGCCAGTGACTATCTTGGTCCAGGTGCGCGTGATGATGCGCTGTGTCTTGGGATCGTATGGCGCAATAGTATACAGCTTTTTCATCGTCTCTTCGTCCGGATAGACCGAAGGATCTTCCAGGATCGCCTTATCGACGAATTGCTGCGAGGCTTTGTTGCCGTTGGCGTAGAGCACGTAATTCGACGATTTGGCGATGACTTCGGGCGTCATCATATAGTTGATGAATTCGAGCGCGTCGGCGACATGCGGAGCGTCCGCGGGGATCGCCATCTGGTCGAACCACATCTCGGCGCCTTCCTTGGGCACCGAATAGCCGATCTCGACGCCCTGCTTGGCTTCCACGGCGCGGTTGCGCGCCTGGAAGACGTCGCCCGACCAGCCGATCGCCAGGCAGATGTCGCCATTGGCCAAGGCGTTGATGTATTCGGACGAATGGAACTTGCGGACATAGGGCCGCACCTTCAGCAACGCCTCCTCGGCCTTGGAGATGTCATCGGGAGAGGTGCTGTTGGGATCGAGGCCGAGATATTTAAGCGCCGCGGGAATGACGTCGGTGGGAGAGTCCAGCACATAGACGCCGCAATCCTTCAGCTTGGCCAGCTTGTCGGGATTGAAGAAGACGTCCCAGCTGTCGATCTTGTCGGTGCCGAGCGCGGCCTGCACCTTCTTGACGTTATAGCCGAGGCCGACCGTGCCCCACATGTAGTTGACCGAATATTCGTTGCCCGGATCGTATTTGGCGGTACGCTCGGAAATGACATCCCACATGTTGGAGATGTTGGGCAGCTTCGACTTATCGAGCTTCTGGAACACGCCTGCCTGGATCTGGCGCGCCAGGAAGTTGGCGCTCGGCACGACGACGTCATAACCACTGCCGCCGGCAAGCAGTTTCGTCTCCAGGATCTCGTTGGAATCGAAGGTGTCATAAACGACCTTGATGCCGGTCTTCTTGGTGAAATCGTCGATGATCGAGCTGTCGATATAGTCCGACCAGTTGTAGACGTTGACGACGCGGTCTTCGGCGTGGCCGCTTATTGTGAAAAGCGTCAGAAATGCCGACGTCGCCGAAAGCCAAAGCGCTTTGCGGATCATGGTGTTCTCCTTTGGTGGGTGTTCCCTTGCCGGCTCGTCGCGATATGGCGGGGCGGCTTTGGTTTGAGAGTATTGAGCTTTCCGGAGAGCGACAAGCGTGAACTCTCCACGCAAGGCTCGGTAACGGCATCAGGGTTCGAGACATTTTGGCCTCCCCGGCGAGGCACCCGGGCGGCGTCAACGGCATTCACCGTGGCGTATTGAGAGCTATGACGATGCAGTCCGGTCCTGAGCGGGCCGGCGGAGACACTTGGCAAGATACGCCTGTCTTGTTGTTGCCGTAGTTGCAGCCTGCCCGCCCGGCAACTGGGTTGTCAATGGGGGAGGCTGCCTAAAGCGCGTCACGCTGAAAGGGATTTAGGCGAAGCGCTTTAAGTCTTTGTTTTGATGCATGTCGCTCTCCCAAAACCGCTGCGCACTTTTGGGCGACATGCATTAACGTCAATTGGGCGACGGCAGGCCGGTTACGCCGGGACGTGCAGGCCGCGCCTGTCGCTTGAACTCCAGACCGATGTGGACGAGCAGTGCCGTGACGACGACCGCACCGCCGATGATGGTGCGCACCGACGGCACTTCGGAATGGACAAGCCAGACCCAGATCGGCCCAAGGATCGGCTCGAAGGTGCCGAGCAGCGCCGCGATCGCCGCTGGCACCAGCCGCGCGCCCATGGCGAAAAAGGCGAGGCCGGCGCCAAGGTTGATGACGCCAAAGGCAAAGAGGAAGCCCATGTCGCGCCCCGACACCGCGAATGCCGAGGCCTGGGAAGCGGCGAACGCACCGGCAAGCAGCGCGCCGAGACAGGTGGCCGGCACCATGCGCACATGGGCAAAGCGCCGGGTGATCACGGTCGCGAGCGAAAACATCACCGCGATCAGCAGCGCCAGGCCGTCGCCGATCGGCGAGACGGCGCCGCCCAGGGATTCGGAAACCATGATGGCGACGCCGGCGATGACGGCGGCGATGGCGATCCAGGTGGCCGGAGCGACCCGTTCGCGAAACAGCAGCCAGGCAAGGAGCGCCGCCAGCAGCGGCACGCCGGCCTGCATCAGGAGGATGTTGGCGACCGTGGTGTAGGCAAGCGCCACCACGAAGCTGGTCGAGGCGGTGGCGAAGCAGAAGGCGACGCCAAGGCCGGGCAGGCCCATGTGCCGAAAGAGGTTCAAAGTGCCGCGCCAACCGTCGCGCCAAAGCATGAATGCGATAAGAAAGACCACGGCCCACAGCGAACGCCAGAACACCACGGTCCAGCTGTCGCCGACATGGATGAAACGGGCGATGGCCCCACCGAAGCTCCACATAAGCGCCGAAAGGAAGACCAGGAGCATGCCGACCCGCTCCTCGCGCGGCGAGACGGCCGGCAAGGCAGTGGAGGACGGGGCGCCGGGTGAGGCGGTATCTGTCATGGAAATGACTGTCAGCGGGTTGCGTTCGATGCAGCAAGGACACCAAGACTTGTGTCTTAGACGACAGAACTGTGCCCCAGAAAGAACTATGCCTCAATCGCGTAGCGCAAAGACGCCGGCCCGGCGTGATCCAGCACCCGGCGAGACTTAGGACACATCCGCCGATGTCATCCTTGAAAATCGAAGGCGCTGAGGCCCGTCACCATCTCGTCGAGGCCGAGCGGGCGCGTCACTGGCGGCTCGGCGCGCGCCAGGCAGCCGACGCGCTCGCAAAGCCTGCAGGCGGGGCCTACCGGCGTAGCGAAGCCTTGACCGGGCTTGCCGGCGGCTGCGGCCGGCAGCGCCGCGCCATAGACGATATCGTCGCGAAAGCCGATATCGCAGCCGAGCAGGAGCGCGGTGCGGCGCGGCCGTTCGGAGAAGGCGCCCTGCGGACCTTCCAGCGTGCGGGCAATGCAGAGGAATTCGGCGCCGTCCGGCATCTCGACCGCTTCGACGAGGATCTGGCCGGGCTGCGAGAACGCCGCATGGATGGGAAGCTTGGGACAGCCGCCCCCGAAGCGGCTCTGCGGATAGCCTTGGCTGCCGGCCTTGCGGAAGCGGTTGCCGGCATTGTCGACTTCCAGCATGAAGAACGGCACGCCCGCCGCGCCCGGCCGCTGCAGCATGGTCAGTCGATTGGCCGCCTGCTCGAAGGAGACGCCGAAACGGGAACGCAGGACGTCGATGTCGTAACGGCCGCGAACGGCGGCGGCATGGAAAGCCTGATAGGGCATCATTAGCGCATGCGCGGCATAGCGGCCGAGCTCGAAGCGAGCGAGCCGGCGGGCCTCGTCGGTACCGAGCTTCAGCGCCTGGATCTCAGCCGCGATGGCTACCGACATGCGTATGAGGCTCGCCTCCATCGCGACTTCCCGCAATTGGTCGAAAGGCGACAGCCGCTCGGACAGGAAGAGACGCTGCGAATGGCGATCGTAGCGGCGGCGCCAGTTGGGCATGGTGGCGACCGGCAGCACCTTGACGACGATGCCGTGCTCGCGCCTCAGCCAGGCTTTGAGCGCGCCGAACAGATCATCACCAGGATCGAGGACCGATGTGAAAGCCTCCGCTTCCTCTTCCAGCGAAGCGAAGTGGTTCGGCCGGCGCTCAAACACGTCATGGACTTCGTCGGAAGGCATGCGGGTGCCGGACAGCGCGGTTGCCCTGCCCTCCTTCGCCAGAAGCTGGTTGAGGTCGGACAGGCGCTCGGCCTGCTCGCGATAGGCGCGAAAGAGTTTCACCATCGCCGCCGAAGCGTTCGGCGCTGTTTCGGCGAGGTCGATCAGTTCCTGATCGCCGGGCAGTTCGCCGGCAAGAAGCGGATCGCTGAAGGCCTCGCGCAAGGCCGCGATCGAGCCTTTTGTCTCTCCCTGCAATTCATGCGGATCGACCTTGTAGACGGAGGCAAGCTTGAGGATGAGCTGCACCGTCAGCGGTCGCTGGTTGCGCTCGATCAGGTTGAGATAGGAAGGCGAGATGCCCAGCCCTTCGGCCATCGCCGTCTGGGTCAGGCTCCTGGCGTTGCGCAGCCGGCGCAGCCGCGGCCCGGCGAAGATCTTCTGGTCGGCCATCCCTGCCATCCTTGACAAGAATTTACATTAACATCGAGTCCGGCGCTCGCTTCACCACTTTTACAATCGTGACAAATTTACAGAGCCGACTTGTCAATGGCAACACAGCTTTTCCTTTATTTTCCGAGGCATCTTGCGGTTTTTCTAGGTGCCTTTCGCGCTGCAATGTAAACGATGTCATACGCAAGACGTCGCAGAATATGCCTTTGCGATGCAGCGCTGACGCAGTTCCCAAAACGACCCGGAGTGACCAATGACCGATTTTTACAACCTCGTCCCTTCCGCGCCGGAAGGCCGTTTCGACGGCATCGAGCGCCCCTACTCGCCGGAGGATGTGAAGCGGTTGCGCGGCTCCGTGCAGATTCGCCAGACGCTGGCCGAGATGGGTGCGAACCGGTTGTGGAAGCTCATCCACGAGGAGGATTTCGTCAATGCGCTGGGCGCGATGTCGGGCAACCAGGCCATGCAGCAGGTTCGGGCCGGCCTGAAGGCGATCTATCTCTCCGGCTGGCAGGTCGCCGCGGATGCCAACACCGCCTCGGCGATGTATCCGGACCAGTCGCTTTACCCGGCCAATGCCGCACCGGAACTCGTCAAGCGCATCAATCGCACCTTGCAGCGCGCTGACCAGATCGAGACATCGGAAGGCGGCGGGCTGTCGGTCGAGACCTGGTTCGCGCCGATCGTGGCAGATGCCGAAGCCGGCTTTGGCGGTCCGCTCAACGCCTTCGAGATCATGAAGGCCTTCATCGAGGCCGGCGCCGCCGGCGTCCACTATGAGGACCAGCTGGCGTCGGAAAAGAAGTGCGGCCATCTCGGCGGCAAGGTGCTGATTCCGACGGCGGCGCATATCCGCAACCTCAACGCGGCGCGCCTTGCGGCCGACGTGATGGGTACGCCGACGCTGGTCGTGGCGCGCACGGATGCCGAGGCGGCGAAGCTGTTGACCTCCGATATCGACGAGCGCGACCGGCCCTTCGTCGACTACGACGCGGGCCGCACGGTCGAGGGCTTCTACAACGTGCGGAACGGCATCGAGCCTTGCATCGCGCGCGCCGTGGCCTATGCGCCGCATGCCGACCTGATCTGGTGCGAGACCTCGAAGCCAGATCTGGCGCAGGCCAGGAAATTCGCCGAGGGCGTGCATAGGCACCACCCGGGCAAGCTGCTCGCCTACAATTGTTCGCCGTCCTTCAACTGGAAGAAGAACCTCGACGACGCGACGATCGCGAAGTTCCAGAAGGAACTCGGCGCGATGGGCTACAAGTTCCAGTTCATCACGCTCGCCGGCTTCCACCAGTTGAACTTCGGTATGTTCGAGCTGGCGCGCGGCTACAAGGATCGCCAGATGGCCGCCTATTCGGAACTGCAGGAGGCCGAGTTCGCGGCCGAGGCCCACGGCTATACGGCGACCAAGCACCAGCGCGAGGTCGGTACCGGCTATTTCGACGCCGTGTCGATGGCGATCACCGGCGGCCAGTCGTCGACCACCGCGATGCATGAATCGACCGAGCACGCCCAATTCAGGCCGGCGGCCGAGTAACGGATAACAACCAGAGGAAACGCCCGCAGGGCATCTACATCGAGGAGAAGAGCGATGGCATCGATAAGCCGCGTCAAGGAAAGGGCAGAAGAGCAATCGAGCGCGATGAGCGTCGACCAGCAGGCGACGATCCGCATGCTCGCCAACGATCTGCACAGGCTAAACCAGTCGGTCATGAAGGCAGTCGAGGCCGGCGTCTCGGTGGAGCTGGTGCGTTCGGCCAGGCACCATGGCGGCGACGGGAACTGGGGAGACCTTTTGATCCCGGTGATCGTTACCCAGCAGAGTCATACTTGACGTAACGTCAACAGTCTCGTCGATAGTCTTCCGCGCGCTATACGTTCGGGAGACTATCGCATTTTTTCGATTTGCCTTCGGCGCCGGGCGTAGGACTTGCGCTGAATTCCAGAATTTCTTGCTATATTTCCGATCTCGACTGTTTCAGCTTGACAGCGGCCGCGATCTCACCCAATTGTGCCTCAGGTTTCAACCCTGCATTGAACCAGAGTGCCCAGCCCGCCGATGTGTCCCGCCAATCGTGACGACTCCGAAAAGCACCTGAAGTCGGCGGCCCGGACCGGCGCGATCACGGCTGACTTTTCAAAGGTGCTCGTCGTCGGAAAATCTTCGATCAACCGGGTTGTAGTGTCGAAAATCGTCGAGAAATCGGGATTGAAGCCGATTTCGGAGCCGCCCGAGATCGCCGAGAAGACACTGACCGGTCAACTGCCCGGCGCCGTCATTTTGGACGGCGGACCGGACAACATGGATTGCGACCGGCTGATGTCGGCCATCGACGCGCTGCGGCGCGCCTCCGGCAAGCCGCTGCCCGCGGTGATCCTGCTTTCAACCAAGAATGGCACACCGGAAAGCCTCGGCCTGTCAAGCGTGATCGATGCGGTGGTTGCCAAGCCGATCACGCCCGAGCGGCTGCAACCGGTGGTCGATCGCCTGGTGGGGCGCGGCTAGGCTCGAGCGTTCACTCGGCCTTTGCGATCGCCTCGACAAGCCTCGGCAACTCGCCAAGATCTGCAATCTGACGGAAACGCGGCGCCGCGACAGGGGCCTCGGCCTGTTCGATCGCCCAGGTCAATTCGTGCGGCACATGGATGCCCCAACTGCCGGCCTCGATGGCGGGAATCACGTCGGACTTGAGGGAATTGCCAACCATCATGCTGTTCTGCGGACCACGGCCATGGCGGCTGAAGATGCGGGCATAGGTGGCGGTGCTCTTGTCGCTGACGATCTCAACTGCGTCGAAGAGGTCACCCATTCCCGACTGCGCAAGCTTGCGCTCCTGATCGAAGAGGTCGCCCTTGGTGATCAGCACCAGATGGTAGGAACCCGCCAGCTTCTCGATCGTCTCGCGCGCGTGCGGCAGCGGCTCGATCGGGTGGCTGAGCATCTCGCGGCCGGCAGCCAGTATCTCGCCGATGATCGAACCAGGCACCTCCCCGCCGGTGACCTCGACCGCTGTCTCGATCATCGACAAGGTAAAGCCCTTGATGCCGAAGCCGTAGAGGGCGAGATTGCGCCTTTCCGCCTCGAGCAGTCTTGCCGCGATTTGGTCGTGGTCTCCGTACTCCGCCAGCATTGCGGCAAAGCGCTTCTCAGTCATGCGGAAGAACTGCTCGTTCTGCCACAACGTGTCGTCGGCATCGAAACCGATCGTGGTAAGAGCGGATATTGTCACGTCATCCTCCTTCGGAACGCCGTGTAGACGCGTTCGCCGGGCACTGCTAGCTCTAGCCGGAAATCGGCAAAGCGGGGGTGCATGCTGAATTCGTGGAAAGACGAGCTGGAAGGCTTCATGGCGAGCGCTCGTGAGCGCACGCCAACGGAACTGATCAACGGAATCCGCGATATTGGCGTCGCCATGGGCCATGAGACCGGCGAAGCGCTGCTCGACAGCCACCCGGAACTGTTTGCCTACCGGCCCATGCTTACGCGAGCCTTCATCGAAATGGTTCATGCGCAAGACGTCGCCGAAATAAGGCAGATGCTGGAGCTGAAGCATCCAACCTCGTTCGGGCAGATAGCGGCGGAGGAAACGACCATCGGCGTCATGTCCTCGAAAGACGCCTACAAGCGCTTGGATGAGGTCTTCGAGCATGTCGACTTCAGCCGATGCACGCGCGCCGTGATGGTCGGCTGCGGCGGCCGCCCGTTCACCATGTTCCGTATCTGCGATCAGACACCGGTTCCCGAGATCGTCGGGCTGGATATTGTGCCGGAAGCGGTCGAGACAGCGAATATTCTGGCAGCCAAACTCGGCTACATCCGAATGCGCGCCGAATTCCGCAACGGGCGCGACTATGACTATCGCGGCGCCCAGCTTGTCTATGTCGCCAGCATGGTCTCGCCCAAAGCAGCTGTCGTGTCGCGCGTCGCAGACACGGCCCCACCCGATCTCCAGCTCGTTCTATGGGAACCGTATTCGTTGGCCCGCTTGTGGTCGGAGCGCGCGGAAGAGACGCTCGACCCGCGGCTGGAAGTGGTCGGCCGCACCCGCGTATCGCGCAACATGACCCGCGATGTGTTCGTCCGCTTCCGGCCTGGCGCCGCCGGGCGCGGAAGCGCAGGCTGATGGCAGCGGGCATGGCCGATCGCGCGGTCCTGGCCGCAACCTTGGCATGGTGCCTGCTTCGCCATCCGCTGATCTGGAAAAGAACCTATGATCACAGCGGCGTCTTTCCCGACCCGGCCAGGCCGAGGTCTTACGTCGACAAGTTCTTGTGGCGGAAGATTTTCGACCATAATCCCGTCTATGCCACGGCATGCGACAAGCTGGCGTCCAAGGACTACGCCCTGTCAACATGCCCGGAACTCAAAACCGCGAAAGTGTTGTGGAGCGGCCGCGACGCCACGCAGATCCCACCGGCGCTGCTTGCCGGAAATGTCGTGGTGAAGGCCAATCATGGCTGCCGCTGGAACATGATGATCCGCAACGGCGAGGTGGACAGGGCGAAGCTGCGGCGGCGAACGGCGCGCTGGATGCGCAATCGCTACGGCAGGAAATTCGGTGAATGGGCCTACAAGGGCGCGAGACGGCTCATCTTCGTTGAGGAGATGCTTCTCGAGGACGATGTGCCGGTCCCGCTGGAGTATAAATTTCATATCTCGAACGGGAGGACGGCTTACGTCTACGCCGCACGGCGGGACAGATGGGGCAACGAGCTGAAAAGTCATTTCGACCGCGACGGCAATCACGCACCCGTGCCGCCGGGTAGCGGCAGCCAATGGGTGAAGATCGATCTGCCGCCATCGTTTCTGCGGATGCGCGAGATAGCGGAGCGGCTGACGGCACCGTTCGATCATATGCGCTGCGACTTCTACGAGATCGATGGCGAAATCTATTTTTCCGAGTTCTCGGTCTACCCGCTGTCAGGAAAAGGCATCATCAACACCAAGCTGCGCGATCTGGCCGGCGATAGCTGGGACATACGCCAGGCCTGGTTCCTATCGACGCCCCAGCGAGGTTGGCGCAAAGTCTATGCGGCGGCGCTGTTGCGATGGCTCGACGCAAACGACCGGCAAAAGCTGCAGGCCGGTTCGCAAAGAGCGGCTCCGTGAGCGTGCGCCCGGCGCCTCCCCTTCCCTTTCCCCTTTGCGCCCGGCTATAGTTCGAAATCCGCAACACAATCTGGTGAATGATGCCGCCTGAAAAAAAGGAAGTCCGTCCGTCAAGCCGGGGGGGACGCGCCCGCACGCCTGCATTCCTGAAAAACGAACGCGGCGTGAAGAACTGGAAGGAAGCCAGCGCCTGGCTCGAATGGCGCGGCATCGAGGATATCGAGTGCATCACGCCCGACCAGGCGGGCGTCGCCCGCGGCAAGATGATGCCGTCGAAGAAATTCACCTCCAACACCTCGCTGGCGCTGCCTTCGGCCGTGTTCATGACGACGATCTCGGGCGGCTATCCCGAGGACGGCAACGGCTTCCACTATCCCGAGGACGATGGCGACCTGAAGCTTTTGCCCGATCTCTCAACGCTGACGGCTGTGCCGTGGGAAGAGGATCCGACGGCGGCAGTGATTTGCGACCTCGTCCACCAGGACGGCCGCTCGGTCGAGTTCACGCCGCGCAACGTGCTGAAGCGCGTGCTTGCCGCCTATGACGAGCGCGGCCTGAAGCCGGTGGTGGCGCCCGAGATCGAATTCTATCTGGTGCGCAAGAATCCCGACCCGGACTATCCGCTGACGCCGCCGGTCGGGCGCTCGGGCCGGCCGATCGGCGGCGGCGCCGGCTATTCGATCGCCGGCGTCAACGAGTTCGACGAACTGATCGACGACATCTACCATTTCTCGGAACGTCAGGGCCTGGAGATCGACACGCTGATCCATGAGGAAGGCGCCGGCCAGCTCGAGATCAATCTGCGACACGGCAATCCGATCGAGCTCGCCGACCAGGTTTTCATGTTCAAGCGCACCATTCGCGAGGCGGCGCTGAAGCATGAGATCTACGCCACCTTCATGGCCAAGCCGATCCAGGGGCAGCCGGGCTCGGCCATGCATATCCACCAGTCGGTCATCGACAAGAAGACCGGCAAGAACATCTTCTCGGCCGAGGACGGCTCCGAGACGGACGCCTTCTTCCATTTCATCGGCGGCATGCAGAAGCACGTGCCGAACGCGCTGGTGATGTTCGCGCCCTACGTCAATTCCTACCGCCGGCTGACGCAGCAGGCCTCGGCTCCGGTCAACAACAAATGGGGCTACGATAACCGAACCACCGCCTTCCGCGTGCCGCGCTCCGATCCGGCAGCACGGCGCGTCGAAAACCGGATCCCGTCTTCCGACGCCAACCCTTATCTGGCGCTTGCCGCGTCGCTTGCCTGCGGGCTGATCGGCATGACCAGAAAGATCAAAGCTGAACCGCCGGTTCTGACCACGGCCAATGCCGACGAGATCGACCTGCCGCGCAGCTTGCTGGAAGCGGTCGATTTGTTCGAGGCCGACAAGGAGCTCGGCATTATCCTCGGCACATCCTTCGCCGCCACTTACGCAGCGATCAAGCGGGCCGAGTTCGAAACCTTCATGGAAGTGATCAGCCCGTGGGAGCGGGAGTATTTGTTGCTGAATGTTTAGGGGAGTAGGGGAGTAAGGCAGTAGGGGAGTAGGGGAGCGCGGT